>NZ_LWEY01000114.1:0-41949 GCF_001634935.1 Oleiphilus sp. HI0043
CGCCGTAAGCACAGGCTTACTCAATAAAATGAGCCGTGAGGAAGTTAAGGCTGTACTTGGGCATGAAATCGGGCACGTCGCAAATGGTGATATGATTACCCTCACCCTTATCCAAGGAGTCGTAAACGCATTCGTTATGTTCTTTGCGCGAATTATCGGTAGCTTTGTTGATAGAGCAGTATTCAAAAATGAAAGCGGTCACGGCATGGGCTTTTTTATCGCCACCTTCGTCGCAGAGATGATATTAGGAGTGCTCGCTAGCACGATTGTTTTCTGGTTTAGCCGCCGTAGAGAATATCGAGCAGATATAGCGGGAGCGGAGCTAGTTAACCCCGCTGCGATGGTCAGCGCACTTGCACGCCTGCAGGCTGAATACGATAAACCAAGTGAAATGCCTTCTGAAATGGTCGCTTTTGGTATTAGTGGCGAACTGAAGAATTCATTAGGCGGTTTGTTTATGAGTCACCCTCCTCTAGACAAACGTATCGAAGCGCTTCGACAGCGTTATAGTGCTTAGGTCCTGAAGTAGCTAGTTCGAAAGCTTTATTTTCGAACTAGCTCTAAAGACCGATACCAATCAGACTGACCCGGGAGCACCTTAAACATTTGGTAGCGCTTAACGCTCAAGTTTGCTTGTTTCGCATAAAGTGTATAGTCGTAGATTTTGTGAACCGGGTTTTTCGCTATTAAATGAAATGCGAATAGTGCTGAGTAATAGTAAAGCCGCTGACATAGTCTTTGCACTAGGTTTCCACTGATCGGAGCAAAGTCCGCAACCATTAGGCTGCCACCCGGTTTAAGCTGCAAGCTTAGATGATTTAGCATTTCGATCATCAATGGGTGAGCGAAGACATTCAAAAAGTAATTCGCTACCACATAGTCATAATAGCTGTCCTTAAGGTGCTTAAATGCATCACCCAGGACAAGCACGACGCGATCGTTCAAGCTTAATCTCTCTAGCTTACATTCAATACGCTTTAGCATTTTAGGTGAAAGTTCAACGACAGTAATCTCGGCACCTTTTTGCGCAGCAAGTACCACATCTTCACCGCTTCCCGCCCCCACAAACAGTAATTTATCACCGGGCTTTATGTCACGCAGCTGCCAACGCTTACTCGCAATGATCTTACCACCACTATATAAATGCGCGGCCTTTTCGTAGAACCTAGCCGTTCTGTCATAACGACCTCTCACAAAAGAATTATCTTCAGACATCACTAAAAAACCTGTATTGCTTTTAAGGTAGCAATGGTTGCTTTAGGCAACGAGATCCCCGGAGGAATACATTGGAACCAGTGTTCACTCTGTGCTCGATATCGAGTTTTATGGTAAGCAAGTGCTTGAAACGCATATAGAAAACTTCCATAGCGATACATTAATTGTTGCAAGTAGCGTAATGAAGCAATCTCATGTGGAAAGCTCTGAAGCTCGTGCAAGGGTGCTAAGCCCAGTGACAAACGAGCAACACCTTCTTTCTGAAAAACCTTCATTGCTTCAAGGATTGTATAATCTAGAAAGCCATTCGGTTTTATCCCAGGGCAAGCGCGAATGATATTAGCTGTATAACCTATGATCTTATCATCCTGAAAATAGGGATCAAAAAACACATATCCAACGAGCTCTCCTTTTAGGTAACAGAAAAACTTCCTGACTCCCCAAGCATCTCTATACTCTGGCGGCCGAGTAATGAGCCTAAGTTCACGCTTAGTCACCGCCTTGGTTTGTCGCCAGCGCTCGGAAATATCCCGAACTCTATCTTCATTCACCTCAGACCAAGCCTGTTCTTTAACAACAAAGCCCCTACGTCCAAAGTTAGATGCCCAGCGCAGATACTTTTTCTCTTTCCCTTTGACATCAAAACTGTTGAGTGAGAGCGAATACTCAACCCCCATATCGTTACATCGATAACCCCGATCTATCAAAGCACTCGCACAATCAGCATCAACTGCCATGAAAATACTTGGTCGCTTCGTTGACGCTTCTAACGCATCTAATAAGGGGTGAAAGTCCTCATCAGCACACACCGGGCGGGTAAACGCAATATTGAATTCAGAACCAAGGAAACGCTGACGAAAATAGGAAACATAGCCCCGATGTGCAGAACCAAAATGTTGTACACCGGCTTGCAAGTTAAAATAAGAGCTGGACTGGCAGCCATAACGTTGAAGTAAGCTTTGTTTATCTTCTGTTGACAAGCTGTCTTCTTTGAATGGAAGTAAAACCCGCTCTGCAGAGCCTACCTTAGTGGCAGATGCAGCCAATGACCTTTCAGCTGTCAAATCAAGACAAGTCGTCATGAGCATTCCTCTCTCAACGTTACCTGTTTCTTTCTGCCAAACCAAAAGGCTTTTAACATCACGTCAGGCCGAAGCAGGCTAAGCGGTGAGCTCACCATATTGGCAATCGATAAGCAGCAATGTGCTAAAGGTTTTGAATGTATACAGGCCGCGAGCAATCTATCCATATAGCGATAAGATACGTTTAAATACCAAGGAATATTACGCCCTTCTGTCTCAGGCCAGCGCATATCTTCACTGATAGCTATCATCCACGCAGTAAAAAAGAATCGATTGAAACGTCGATAGGTTCTACGTGCCCACGTATTAGAGAAACCCGAGCGCGCCCCCTGCTCTAAACGCAACGCTAAAGACTTCGCAGCCATTGCAATTAGTGTAAGACCTTGTCCATATAGCGGGTTGAATGCACACATCGCATCCCCCATTACAAGCAGGCCCGAAGGATGATCTTTCATTTGATCATAGCGATGCCATACATTTTCAGTTCCTCGAAAATGTGTAATACCAGAGGCCGGCGACATATCACTCAAGGCACGATGAATATATTTGGTTGGCAATTCAGCAGCAAATTGAGTAAACCCATTAAGGTCATTACCTGGATACACAGCATTCATACCGATTAGAGTGAGCAGCCACTTATTATTCTCGACGGGCCACAAGCCTGCAGCACGAGGACTTGTTGGCGCATGAGGGGCAACCTCAATAGGTTTAACCTGCTGCCCTGGTCGAACCTCGAATAACTGACTGGCATACCCTAGCTTGGGGTTAACATGCGTCCCGCTTACCTCTGACAAGCCCTCTTTCTTGAGCCAAGTTCGCGTCCGGCTACCTCGGCCCGAGCAATCAACAACCAAGTCTGCTCGCAATGTTTTTTCAGCACTTATACTCCCTTGTTGATATCGGAGCCCTGTCACTCGCGAGTTATCATTATTCAGTATGAAGCCACTCACTTGGCAAGCGTAACGACGCTCAATGTTTTCAATACTCTCTATCCGCTCAGTCACCACTCTGTCAATTAAAGGGCGACGACATACCCTCAAATCCAAGCCAGACTCAAAACGCGGTAATTTACCTTCGCCTATAAACAAAGAAACATCTTCAGAGTAGTTAACTAAGGGAGCCCCATAACGCTCAAGCTCTGCATCAAAGCCAGGAAAAAACTCTTCGAATAATTGGCGACCTTTAAGTAATAAAAGGTGTTGATGCGCGGCTTGCGGAAGCCCCTTTCGAAATAACTCTCCCGACGTTGAAGAGAGCTCGTCCGGTGCAGCATCTTTTTCTAGAATCACCACCAAGTCAAAGTGCTCTGAAAGAACTTTTGCCGATAACATGCCTGAGATGCTTCCACCAATAACCAGCGCAGTCCCTTTATTTGCTCGCTGTGACGCCATCCGTCAATCCTTCGTATTAGGCTTAGTTATTTGTTTTTGGCAAGAATGGATAAGCCTGACTCCAGTGCGTCTTGGTACTTAGGCCTCTTAGCTTGTGCCAGCAATGCTCGAATTGTGTCGAATGAAGAATCAAGATAAGCAACATTAAACAAGTGATACAAGGTGCTCTGTACTAAGCCACCTGGCTGAGTAAAACTTTGATGTTCTATTTCTGTCTGACCATTACCCAGGCTTGTAAACTGCCAGTAGCCCGCCATTAAAGGGAAACGAACTAAACGTAAGTCTCGTGGTTCATAAGGCTTATCTACGGTGATAAAGTTAATACGGTTTCTGCGTCCCTCAATATCCGTCACCATAGAATACCGGCTTAGAGCGTCTCTATTGTAGGCACCGGTAAAGTTATAGGTTGTATAAACATAAGTATCGGGATCAGATTCTTCATACATTACTCGCTCAGAAATCAATACACTGATCGCCCACTCTTTGAAGCCTTCAACATCTTGAATGACGGCTGTAAGTGCCTCGTGAGATTCATCGACAACCACCTTAAAACGACACTGCATAATTTTGCTGACATGCTTTCGGCACTCAGAACCAATTCCACCTTCCGACCTTTCCTGCTGCCAATCAGTAAGCCATTGAGGACTTTTGGTAGATGTTTCAGCTGAGTTTTCTGTAGCCAATAAGGCACTCGAATATAAGATGCTTATTAAGCCTAGGAAGATAAAATTCATGATTTCACCCGTTTATTCTTTTGCTCTTATTTCAGTTGTGCGAACTATATATTCACACGACTATATTTTACGCAATATATTTTTCCCCGAGGAAAAGCTCATAACTTTTACGGCTTACCTCGTAAATTAGGTAGCTATAAAACCACAACAACTTTACAGTGTATAGTTAAATTTTCAATAATATGGACTGTTTCTAATTATCATTTATTAGCAGGGTTTTGAGTCAGACAAGGAGGAAGCCGATAAGTTCAATGTATACAAAAGGAACTTTCGGCTTGTAGGCTGTGACCTACCTTCATCGCTGGCACGCAACTCACAGTTTGAGTTTGATATACACCTATGAGTAGAGTTCTCTGCCAGCAATCAACACACCTAATTATGCAAACTTCTTAGCAGCCTTACTGCGCCACTTGATTGCTTTTGTGAACAGCCATTGATAACCCGTTGGGAAAAGACGCACTACGCCATCAAACGCCTTCGCATCAGCACCAATCAGCACACGCCTATCATTGCGCTTAACACCCTTAAGAATAGTCTTTGCTGCACTATCAGGCGTATGAACAAACATTTTTTCAAACTCTTTTAAGGTACTTTCCTTAGTTGCCCCAGTCACTTTCATTGAGCTTTTATCAACTCGCGCTGACTGAGCAATATTTGTTTTTATACCACCAGGATGAATACAAGTAGTGCTGACCTTTGAACCGGTAATTTCCAAGTCCTGACGAAGAGACTCGGTAAACCCTCGAACAGCGAACTTACTCGCGTTATAACCACTCATTAACGGCTGTGAAGTTAAGCCAAATATACTGGAAATATTTACCACATGACCTTCGCCCGATGCTTCAAGGTGAGGCAGAAAGGCTTTGGTGCCATAAACAACACCCCAGAAATTGATATTCATAATCCATTCGTAGTCTTCAATCGAGAGCGAATCCACCGTGCCTGACAAAGCCACTCCGGCATTATTGAAGATCAAATTTACTTTGCCATGGTCTTCGACCACCTTATCGGCCCAGGCATAGACAGCCTCTTTATCAGCTACATCGAGAGCATGGCTTGTGACTTTCACATTGAAGCCTTTAAGTAAGTTCTGCGTTTCTTTCAGACCTTTCTCATTCACATCAGAGATGGCCAGAGCACAACCTTCCTGCGCCAAGTTAACCGCCAGTGCTTGACCAATGCCCGACCCAGCACCTGTCACCGCGGCTACTTTACCGTTTAAGTTTTTCATTATTTTTCCTCTAGGTAAGCAGGCCGACAAAGTCGAGCCTGGCACGTTTAAATTAGCTATTTTTATCTAAAAACGCCTGGTAAACCTCAGCACTTTCAGCCGGAATCTCAACCATAGGCATATGTCCAATACCCGGCCAAATTTTTATAGATATATTCTTAATGCCAGCCTTCCATACATCAACGGCGCTGACATGTAGGAGCTGGTCCTGATCACCCCATAGCAATAGCACAGGCGCTTGAATTTCATTTAATACCGGCTGCAACATATGCTTGCCATGGAAGTCCTGGAAGATCTCGATTAACTCTTCTCGGCGCGCTTGGTACTTTTCTGAAACAGCCTCAAGAATAAAACTTGGAATGTAAGGTGCTTTGGCCATGGTCATCCCGTAAAAGGTATCAAACTCTTCACGACTGTGTATTTCGAAAGGATTGCGCCCTGCTGCTAGCATCTTCTCCATATCACTCTTGATGGGTGACTCAACACCTGCCGGATCAACTAAGGTCGAGCTCAGTGTTCGCTGAGGATACATACGAGCAAAGTGGCCTGCGATAAATCCGCCCATTGAATTGCCAATAACATGAACTTTATCGAGCGCTAATTTATCAAGCAAAGCGATGATACGTTCAACCTGAGCAGGTCCACCGTAATCCCAATCTTTATGGAAGCCCGTTTCACCATGACCAGCCATATCAGGAATTAGCACGTTATAGTGCTCGCTAAAAAACTGAGCAAAACGTGGCCAGACATCTTTATCGGCACTATAGCCATGCAACATAACGATAGTAGGACGCTCAGGTTTTATTTCATTTTGGTAGAGATAAATATCCATCTCGCCAATATTTACCTGAGCCTTTTCCAAGCCATATAAACCAGCCTCGAAGGGAGCAGCCCATTCATAGACCGCTTTACCCATTGGAGCCGGAGCGATGAACGTGGCACCCACAAAAACTAACAAAATGGCAGCTAAAGCCAGTAAACTTTTTTTCAACATTTCAATATCCTTATTTGTATTTATACGCTCGAAGGTCGATAACCTTCTTCATTTCTGACCAAACCATCGCGCAAACAAGCGGTAAAGGCAACAGTTTGGAAGCCAACCACACTTTAATAGCATTATTTCCATAGACAATACGAGGCTTATTTTTCTTAACTGACTTAATTAAATGTTCGGCAATATCCTCTGGTTCAGTAGTCAGAAAGTTCTGAGAAAAGTCTCGGGCATGTTCATGCCTTACGATATTGGTTCGAATCCCCCCTGGATGTAGAAGGTGTACCTGAATATCACTGGCCGATAATTCGACCATTAAAGCTTCGGTAAAACCTCGTACGGCAAATTTACTACCACAATAATCAGCATGATTGGGTGTTCCCGTCAGGCCAAAGATACTTGAGACATTCACAATCACGCCTTGGTTATTAGCCAGCATGTCAGATAGAAATGCGCGAGTACCATGAATCACACCATAGTAATTAACATCCATCACCCGCTTAAAATATGATTGCTCTGTCGCCCAAACCGGCTCACCACTGCCTTCAACCCCCGCATTATTGACAAGCATAAATGCTTGACCCAAGTGTTGTTTAACCTGATCGGCGAACTCAAACACTGCCTGCTCATCTGAGATATCAAAGGCCTGTGCAAAGACTTTTTGTGATTCTGGTAGCAACGAGATCGTCTCGCCTAAGCCTTCCTCGTCATAGTCACACAAAGCCAGATGACTACCTTGCTTAGCAAAAGCCAGCGCATAGGCGCGCCCCATACCCGAGGCAGCCCCTGTTATCACCACTACCCTGTCTTTAAAACTTGTTATTTTTTTCATCGTTTTTACTACTTAAGAGTTAAAAGAGTGATCTTGGCGTTTAAATTTCTTAGCCCAGCGTCTGAAGGTAAAACTAAACCCCGGGAACATGGCAATCACTTTTCCGCTCTTGCTCTTATACCAAGAGTTACAACCGCCACGCTGCCAAACCGTTTTGGCCATCTCGTGATGAATTAAATCGGTATATTTCTCCTCAGCATCTACATTGACTTCGATCACTTTTTTGCCACTTTGTTTAAGCGCCGAAATACTGTTCATGATGTATTTCATTTGCGACTCAATAATAAACAAAGCGGAGGTATGACCAATGCCTGTATTAGGCCCTGTGACAATAAACAAATTTGGAAAGCCTGGCGCACTCGTCCCTAAATAAGCTCTGGGGAAGTCACTCCATGCCTGAGCTAAGGTCTTACCGCCTTTACCCACCACCGGATATGAGATCACGCCATCAGTAGCATCATAACCGGTTGAGTAGACAATCAAATCCAGCTCGTGCTCGACACCGTCCTGAGTCACAATACCCTTCTCGGTGATTTCTTTTATGCCATTATTCTTATCGAATAAGGTGACATTATCTCGACAATAAGCTGGGTAAAGCGTGTCTGATAAAATTACCCGCTTACAGCCTATGGTGAAGTCGGGAGTCACTTTTCGTTGTAAGTCCGGGTCTTTGATCTGTTTGCGAATATGCTTTTCAGCTTTGTTCTTCGCCAAGACCTTCAATGCCAAATCTGAATATTTAAAGCCAATAACACGGAATTCATACCACCAGTAGATCAAGAAACGTAAAGCAAAGTAGGCCCAACTCTTACTAAGCAACTTACGTTGCCAGCCTTTAAATTTATAATCATTTCGAGGCATTACCCAATGAGGGGTACGTTGAAGCACATCAAGGTGTTCAACTTCCGGAGCGATCGCAGGGATTATTTGTGCGGCACTGGCACCACTACCTATCACTGCAACTCGCTTGCCTTTATGGTCATAGTTATGATCCCAGTTATTACTGTGAAAGGACTTACCCTTAAATGTATCTTTTCCAGGAAAATCTGGAATCACTGGTGTACTAAGTGGCCCTGAAGCATTAATAACAAATTGAGCGTGATAAGCATCTTTGCCTTCAATATCAATTTGCCAGCGCTGCTCTGCTTCCTGCCATTCAATCTTCGACACATTGGAGCCTGCCGCAATTTTCTTATCCAAAGCGTGCTTGGAAATGATGTGCTCGGTGTACTCTCTTAGCTCGTCTTGTTCAGCGAACATTTGCGACCAATTGTAAGGCTCTGAAGATATCGAATACAAAGGAGAAGGAACATCGACGGCTGCGCCTGGGTAGGTATTTTGGCTCCAGGTACCACCGACAAATTCGCGCCGCTCCAGAATCAGAAAATCCTGAATGCCACGTTTGATTAGGTTCATGGCTGCCAGCTGTCCGCCGAATCCGCTACCGATAATAATGACTTGGTAATCTTGTTTCATTTAGCACTCCAGTCGCTCACAAGACCTTGCCTTGCTCACTGAATTTTTATGTTTATTGTCTAGCGCTTGCCATCATCATAGTCGAAGATTAACGAGATATAAATTGTGACGACAAGCAACTTCAAAACATCATATATTCTGACTACAGGTGTAGTCAAATATTTTTTGACTGACGGTCACGCTTTACATCCGACTTCAAATCACGGCAGAATAGACGGCTCAACCCGGACTAAAAATCACTTCAATCAGGACGAAATAAAACGCCAATGCCCTCTGCTGAACCTTCTAAAGAAAATAAAAAGACCGAACGGACCTATGGCGGGGTATCTTTAGCTGAGCGGAAAAAACTTAGAAAACAACAATTTTTAGATGCGGGCTTAAGACTATTTGGATGTTGCGGCTTTAGAAATTCAACTGTCAGGAGCTTATGCAAAGAAGCCAAGTTAACTGATCGCTATTTTTACGAATCCTATTCAGGTCTAGAAAATTTATTACTGGCGGTCTATGAAGACTGTATGACCCTGCTCAGTAAAGAAATTGTTCAAGCCATCGTTGTGGGCTATCAAGACTCTGACCCAAAGGCTGCCATTATTGCGGGTTTAGATAAGTACTTTGAAATTCTTGAAGACCCTAATATCGCTCGAATATGCATGGTCGAATTAGAAGGCATTAGCCCAGAAGTTAATACGCTTTACTATCATTACATCAATGGCTTTGCAGAAATTTTAAGAGTAATGGCAAATAAGGCTTTTCCCGATATGACGATTGATCGTGCCCAACAGGACATCATGGCTATATCCTTAGTAGGAGCAATGCGCCAGGCAGCGACAAACTGGTTAGTGAGTGATTATAAAACGGAACGAAAAGAGCTAGTTGCCGCCACCAGTAAGTTATTTTTAGGAATCATTAAGTTGATTGAAGCGTAGCGCTCTCACACAAAAAAGACGGCAACAAAAACCTGCTGGCAGAGCCTGCCCATTGTAATTTTCGAATAAATAATCATTTCCGTAGATAGAGGGTGTCACTCCTCACTGGAACCTGCCCCGCGTTAACCCGCTAGCGAGCCATGGAAGGCTCTGTCTACAAGTTTGTATTATTCATCACACCGGAGGCAAAGAATAGCTGCCGGTCACATGCGCCACAACATCCTCAGCCCCTTCGCTTCGGATCGAAACTTCACAAAATGCTATACGCTTACCCAACTTCAATATCTTTCCTTCTGCGATCAAGTCGCGCTGTTCAGGCCGCTGAAGAAAATTAATATTCAGGTTACTGGTTACCGCCATCGCGACCTCGCCCAGGCTTCCAAGTATCGCAGCATACATCGCCGTATCACCTGCGGTCATCATAACCGGGCCCGATACCGTGCCACCCGGCCGAATACATTTATCTTGAAAAGGAATTCGAATCCGCGCGTAGCCGGGCTTGATCTCCTCGATTTTCAAGTCGATATCCTCAGCCATTGGCACCCACTCTCTTATGCGGGCTTGCACATCTGCGGCCTGTAATGTCATGTTCTACTCCAAGATTGTATTAATTATTTGATTCAGGACTATACGATCAGCACTTAGCTATTTAAAATACGCCATTATATTTTTACACTCAAAGGAAATCATTGCCTCATGCGCGCAAGTCGTTTTTTAATCGCTACTCAAAAAGAAACTCCAGCTGACGCTGAAGTCATCAGCCATCAGCTAATGCTTCGTGCAGGCTTGATTCGTAAACTCGCATCAGGTTTATACAACTGGATGCCCATGGGTTTAAGAGTGCTACGTAAAGTAGAAGCGATTGTTCGTGAGGAAATGGATAAGGCTGGCGGACAAGAACTTTCTATGCCTGTTGTTCAGCCTGCAGAACTTTGGGAAGAGTCTGGTCGCTGGCAGCAATATGGCGGTGAGTTATTGCGTATCAAAGATCGTCACCAACGAGACTTTTGCCTCGGCCCTACGCATGAAGAAGTGATCACCGACCTGGCTCGCAATGAACTGAGCAGCTATAAGCAATTACCGGCAAACTTTTATCAGATCCAGACAAAATTTAGAGACGAGCGCCGCCCGCGCTTTGGTGTGATGCGTGCCCGTGAGTTTTTAATGAAAGATGCCTACTCTTTCCATGCGACTCAGGATTCTCTGGACGAGACCTATGAACTCATGTACGACACCTACACCAATATATTTACGCGTCTTGGTCTAGACTTCCGCGCTGTGCAGGCTGACTCAGGCAGCATCGGCGGCAATGCTTCACATGAATTCCATGTGCTGGCCGATTCAGGTGAAGACGATATCGCTTTCAGCACAGAAAGTAACTATGCAGCCAATATTGAGCTGGCTGAAGCCCTCGCACCTGAAGGTGAGCTAGCAGCACCAAGCAAAGCCATGGAAGAAGTCGCTACGCCTGAACAGAAAACCATTGAAGAGGTCACTTCTTTCTTATCTGTTCCCGCTAGCTCGGTTATCAAAACCTTACTGGTTCTTGGCGAAGAAGATGAAGACGGCAATGCACCCTTGGTAGCGCTGGTATTAAGGGGCGACCACAGTTTGAACGAAATCAAAGCTGAAAAACTTGAAGGCGTCGCCTCTCCCTTAGTGTTCGCAAATGAAGAACAGGTGAAAGCCGCAACGGGAGCGAATATAGGTTCCATTGGCCCGGTCGGACTAAAAGACATCACTGTATTTGTCGATCGCACCGCTGCACTGTGTTCAGACTTCACTTGTGGCGCGAATAAAGATGGCGTTCATTTAACAGACGTCAATTGGCAAAGAGATCTTGAACTAGGTGAAGTCGTTGACCTGCGTAACGTTCTTGAAGGTGATACCAGCCCTGACGGCAAAGGTACACTCGAAATCAAACGCGGTATCGAAGTCGGTCATATCTTTAAGTTGGGCAACAAATACAGTTCCGCAATGAATGCCTCGGTATTAAACGAAAATGGCAAAGCCACCATTATGGAGATGGGCTGTTACGGCATCGGTGTATCGCGTATTGTAGCGGCAGCTATTGAACAAAATAACGATGACAATGGCATTATCTGGCCTGAATCGATAGCGCCTTTCCAAATCGCGCTCATCCCACTCAATGGTCATAAGTCTGAGCCTGTTGCCAATAAGACTGAAGAGATCTATCAGCAGCTTGTTGACCTAGGTGTTGATGTACTCATGGATGACCGAAATGAGCGTCCAGGTTCCAAGTTTGCTGACATTGAGCTGATTGGTATTCCTCACCGAGTTGTTATTAGTGACCGAGGCATCAAGGCTGGCACACTAGAATACAAAGGCAGAAATGACAGCGATAAGCAGGATGTTGCTATCGATGACATCATGGCCTTACTAGCAGATAAGCTTGGCTTCACTATTGCTTAGGGTTTGTCGATGAGAGCGATGACTCCACAAGGTCTTTATCAGCTCTTATTCGTGCTGGTTATTTCTCTGTCTTTCGCGTCTTCAGTTAGCGCTGAACAGGCCAGCTTACGCCAGGCTCCAGATGATGAGCTGCGTAAGCTCCTTATGCAAACGGTCAATGAGTCCAGTAGTTTTGTTGACCGCTTTGATGCTGAAGTTTGGCTGGTCGATATGTCCAGCCGACTTAAGCGCTACATCAAAGACCCAGAGGAACGTTTGTCGCTGTTAAAGCGCGTTCACTCTGAAGCGAAACGAGCGGGCCTGGAACCCGAGTTAGTACTATCAGTGATCCATGTTGAAAGCGCATTTAAGCGCTTTGCTATCTCCAGAGTGGGTGCACAAGGACTCATGCAAGTTATGCCTTTTTGGAAGAATGAGATTGGTCGCCCGGACGACAACCTCACGACCGTTTCAACCAACCTCCGGTATGGCTGTACAATCCTGAAGCATTACCTGAATAAAGAGAAAGGCAACCTGATCAGAGCCCTTGCGCGATACAATGGCAGTTTAGGTAAAACTAAGTACCCTTCAAAGGTCTTACGTTTTTGGCAGGACTACTGGTTCGTAAAACATGTATAAGCCAGCATAAAGAAAGAAATAGAGTTCAAACTATGCAAGAAATTATCGTCGACCTTTCCATTGATAAAGAGGAATGGCTGCGAATCTATAGGGGTGAAGCCAATATCGTCTATGCAATCAGCAGAGATGGCCGATCCATTCAGTTTCCGGCCGCTATCCTGAGTAAATATGTGACACACCACGGCATTGAAGGGAGCTTTGTTATTTCTATCAATGACGCCGGAAAGTTCCAATCTATCATTAAACTTTAGACCCTACTTGAGACAACGCGATATGACACACAACACCACGAAAGCCACGCTACAAACGCATCAGGTCATTTCGCTAAAAGAAGCTGAACTGGTTTCTCACTTGAAGGCCATGTCACTTGAAGAACTTGAGTTTCATGCTCATGAAATTATGAAAGATATGGGTTCTGAGCAATCTCCTCAAGTCATGGCTAAAGTAATGAAGTCTTTGGAGAAACCCAAAGAAGGTTATTCAAAATTTGAAACAGTCCAAAAAACACTTGAAGATGAACTGCCCAACAAAGCTTATCTCAGCGATATCTATGCGCGCCTGGCCGCTATCGTGATGAGCATTATATCTCGTCGCTTCAAAGAGTTTTTGTAAACGGCTATAGGCGGCTAGCTACCAGGTTCAAACTCTGTTCGTCGCCGCCATGCCTTGATAATCACGATCAAAAACAGCAAGCCTCCGATGGTAGAGATCAAACCACCCAAGCCCATCATTCCCATCCCTATAATTTCAGGTAAACGATCTAAACCTTGAGCTGCTCCTGCAGTCTTACGTTGCACACCATAACCACCTGACCACGCGAGACCCAATATATGCATCAACTGGCCACCACCATAAACATAAGGTTGAATTGCCGCTAGGCGAGTATCTGGGGTACCTAAACCCAGCTTAGGCATGAGCAGATAAGCAATACCCATAAAGGAAAGCGTTACTCCGACAATCGAACCATGGTAATGCGCAGGTATAACTACATTCACACCTTCGATCAAAAAGCCAATGATGCCGCCTGCCGAAAACAAAATAAACGAAGCTATCATTGCTGACTTTAATGGCTTTGAAGATGCCTCAATCCTGCCTCGTTTAATCAACAGAAACAGTTGATAAACTGCGATAATGCCAAGCGGCATACTTGCCAAGCCACCGTATTGCATTAATTTAGTAAAACCTAAACGATGCCCTAGCGAATCAATTTCGCTTGAAGCATACAGCCAAGGCACCATAAGTACAGGCAATATAACCAATGCTGACAAAGCCAAAAGTAGCCCAGGCTTATAGCTAAAACGAGCACCACATGCACTTGCAAGCCATAACCAGGCAACAAGTAAAAGCAAGGTATGCGTGAACTGTAAAGTGTGCCCACCACCCCAGAACAGTAATTCGAAATAATATTCACCACTATATTCAACTGATATGCCCAGATAACTAGCCACTAACGCAATAATACTTAATAGAGCAGGAATAGCGGCTAAATACGATGCCCAGCTCAGTACCGACTCACCACTATTAAAGCCTTGAGGTATAGTCAATAAGCGAGCTACTAATAACAGCAGAATGCCAAAACCAAAAACACATAAAGCCAGGTAGAATGCTGGGTGTTGAAGCACAGGAACATAGTTATTCATCAAAGGCTCCCCTACTCCAAAAAATGGACAAGCGACCATAATCAAGGCACCAAGCGCAGCAAAGTTCCACGCCCACTGATCCAACAAGCCACCACTAGCCGGGTTGCTGCTAGTCCAGAAAACTCCCGCCATTGATAGAAACCAAATCAATACAGAAAGGTCAACGTGCACAACCAGTGCAACATGGAAAAAGTCCACCCAGGGAATAAAGTCTTGTACGCCTGGCGTTCGAGACAAAACAAGCAGCAAAGAAAATACCCCTGCGCCTAGCAAAGAAGCGACAGCCAGCCCGAGCCATTTTTTAACAATCGTTTTCTGAGCGGCAGCAACTAGAGAAAGTTGCATTACCATAGAAGTGTTTAATGCCGTCATAATCCCTCATTATTATATTTATTGTGTCGCTCAGGATCCTATCAAATAATTGGGGTCAGTGTAAAAAAGGCCGTTATCACACCGAATCCAGTTATTTAATGGCATAAGTCGCATTTTATTCACTGTTCAAAGATTAGGCTTGCATCTCTCACTAAGAACAGTAAATAATGTGCAGCCATGGAGACTAAATAATTAGTACAAAATAAAAGTTTCCTACTATGCTTAAACAAGCATAAAAGTGTTACACGACTTAGAAAGAATCACTAACAAATATAATAAAGGGGATGAAACGTAAGCCGTGCTTCTTATAGAGCTGCTTCTGACTAAGCAGATTGCTATAAACCCTGCTTCTCGATTTCATCATTAAAACAAACCATAGCCAAATTCTGGAATAACCTTATTGGTTTCAGATACTTTAAGTAACTAGGTTATCGTTTTATTTTTTAAGTAGTAGCAATGTTGTCGGCCTCTAAAAATGTTCCGCATTACATAAATAGAACAGGCCAGATTGAAAATAATAACTAGATATTTTTGACATCTTGATTTGCCACACAACGGTTAAAGACGTGATTATGCCCCTTAACGAATAAAGTTCGGCAAATTCACTTCGACTCAGAATCTGGTATGCCTTTGATGAGGATCAACGGATGCCAAATCGTTTACGCAAGCTCAGCATGCTTATTGCCATGCCAAGTCTTTTGCTTGCCTCCAGGAATGTATTTTCTGAATACGCTCTTAACCTTCCTGAGCCAGTCTCTCCTGTAACACGGGAAGTATTTGACCTCCATATGATGACGGCCTACATCGCACTGATCATTATGATCCTCGTCACCGTCGTCATCTTTTACTCCATATTCAAATTCAGAAAGTCGAAAAATTACGAAGCCGACCAAGAATTTCATAACAGCAAGTTTGGCACATGGTCCTGGATTCTGGTGCCGATTATTGTACTCGCTATTGATTTAAGTATTGCTGGCAGCGCAAGCTCTACCTTTGACTTAATTGAAGATAAGACCCCAGCAGACCTGACAATTAAAGTGACAGGTTCCCAATGGAAGTGGACATACGAGTACATGGAAGACGATATTAAGATCGTCAGTAACCTACTGCCTGAGGAACAAGCTGGTGATCGCTATTTAAGAATGGTGGATAACCCTCTCTACCTACCTACTGACCGACGAATTCGTTTCCTTCATACCGCAACCGATGTTCTTCACGCTTGGTGGGTTCCGGCAATTGCGGTTAAGAAAGACTCCATTCCCGGCTATATCAACGAAACCTGGACTATTATCGAGAAGGCTGGCACGTATCACGGCCAATGTGCCGAAAACTGTGGTACGGGGCACGCTTTCATGCCCATTCAAGTTGAAGCGATTGCCGGTAGCGAGTTTGATTCATGGATGACAAAGCAAAAGGAAATCAAGATAGCGAAAGAGAAGGAAGCTTCTTCAGACACTGTCTGGCCAATGCAAGAATTAATGGCTCGGGGCGAGTCCCTCTACAACACCAACTGCGGAGCCTGCCACCAAGTCGATGGCTCTGGTGTTCCCCCCGCATTTCCAGCGCTGGCTGGTAGCGAAATTGCCAAAGGCGACCCCGCTAAACATCTTGAAGTCGTAATCAAGGGTGTATCGGGTACAGCCATGGCTGCTTGGGGCGCTCAGTTGAATGACCTGGAAGTGGCAGCAATCGTAACCTACGAAAGAAATGCCTGGGGTAATAACACAGGTGATGTTGTGCAACCAGCTGATGTCAAAGCGGCGCGCTAGGAGGAGATAATCAATGAGTTCTACTATTACAATTGATGAACAAAATCAGGACGTTTCAAGCGCCGATCATGATCACCACAATGAGCCACCGAAGGGTATAGGCCGCTGGTTATTCAGCACTAACCATAAAGATATTGGTACCATGTACCTGGTGTTTTCTCTCATTATGTTATTTTTGGGTGGTGGTATGGCAATGCTCATTAGAGCAGAGTTGTACTTTCCTGGCTTGCAGTTTTTGGAGCCTGACCTTTTCAATAACATGGTCACTACACATGCCTTGATTATGGTCTTTGGTGTTGTCATGCCTGCCGCAGCTGGTATGGCGAATTGGATGATCCCACTTCAAATCGGTGCGCCAGATATGGCATTGCCACGCTTAAATAACTTGAGTTTCTGGCTATTACCCGCCGGGGCTGCCCTGCTTATTTTGTCAGTCATCGTACCGTTTTTCGGTGGCGGCGCCCCCGTCAATACAGGCTGGACCTTGTACCCTCCCTTATCTGTTCAAGCGGGAATGGGGATGGATCTGCTGATCTTTACTCTTCATGTATTAGGCATATCATCGATACTCGCTGCCATCAATATCGTTACAACGGTATTGAATATGCGCGCTCCCGGCCTTGATATGATGAAACTACCCTTGTTTGTCTGGGCATGGCTATTTACAGCAATTCTATTGATTATGATCATGCCAGCACTTGCTGGCGGCGTAACCATGCTTTTGTTTGACCGTCACTTCGGTACCAGTTTCTTCGACGCTGCTGGCGGCGGCGACCCTGTGTTATTCCAGCATTTATTCTGGTTCTTTGGTCACCCGGAAGTATATGTACTATTACTACCTTCTATCGGAGTTTTAGGTGTTATTGTTCCAACATTCTGCCGTAAGCCTTTGTTTGGCTACCGCCCATTAGTTTGGTTTATGGGTATTCTGCTGGTCTTGGGTATGGTCGTATGGGCTCACCATCAATACACCATTGGCATGTCTGTCCTCGCGACCAACTACTTTATGATTGGTACAATTTTAATCTCGATCCCCGTTGGCCTAATGCTGTTCAACTTTATCTTAACGATGTGGCGTGGCTCTATTACCTTTGAAACACCCATGCTCTTCGCCATTGCCATCATTGTGATGTTCTCATTTGCAGGAACTACAGGTGTCATGCTGGCGGTTGTACCTGCAGATTTGCAATACCATGACACCTACTTTGTGGTCGCACATTTTCACTACGCATTAATACCCGGCGCACTATTCGGGCTCTACGCAGGTGTATTCTATTGGCTGCCAAAGTGGACTGGCCATATGTATAACGAAACGCTGGGTAAAATCTTTTTCTGGTGGACAACCATCGGCTTTAACCTGACGTTCTTCCCTCAACACTTTTCGGGCTTAGCGGGTATGCCACGCCGTATCGTTGATTACAGCGTGCAGTTTATTGAGTTTAACCAGATATCGAGCATTGGTGCCTTTATCTTCGGCCTATCTCACCTACTCTTTGTCTACATCATTATTCAAACTATACGTGGTGGCGAGAAAGCTCCAGCTCAGCCTTGGGAAGGTTCTCAGATCGGTACACCTGGCCTGGAGTGGACGCTCCCATCTCCTCCACCATTCCATAGCTTTGAAACACCTCCTACGGTCAAATAAAACCAGAATCTGGCCTTGGGTGCTTTAACAAAGAGCCCAAGGCTAGATACTTAACAACAAAAAGAGTTTTGATTATGAACCAACAAAGCGAACAAGCATTAAAGAAGTCAAATATTCGCACCGCGCTAATTCTTGGAGGCATTGCGATATCAAGCTTATGCATTGCCGCCTATGGCGTCAGCCAAACTTTAGCCGTGGGTGCATAACATGAGTGAAGTACCAGTAAAACAAAACAAGAAAACCGCACTAAAGCTCGCAATGTTAACAGTGCTTATGTTTGGCTTTGCCTTTGCGATGGTGCCGTTATACAAACTCGTATGCGATGTCGCCGGTATCAATAGCATCGATAGTAACAGTGGGCGCTCTGAGATTTCTGAACTAAGTAGCGAAGAACTTAGTCAGTCTTTAAGAACCGTAACGGTTCAATTCGACTCGACTATAAATGGCAATATGGCATGGGAATTCAAACCTGAAGCGAAAACCATGAAGGTGAAGCTTGGCGAACGAGTCAGTACCAGCTATTTCTTTAAGAACAACAGTTCGCAGCCAGTTGAAACCCAGTCAATACCTGGGGTTACACCATGGCAAGCAAACCAACATTTAAAGAAAATGGAATGTTTCTGCTTTGAGACTCAAACCCTTCAAGCAGGCGAATCAAAAGACATGGGTTTACAGTTTGTTCTCGACCCGAATCTACCTGAAGACATTCAAACGGTAACTTTATCTTATACCATTATGAACACAAACAGAGACGACTCACTGAAAACTAATAAAGACGCATTACCCTCTGTCAGCGACTCAAAGAAGACTTTGAATAAAGCTGGCGACAAGCAAACTATTTGAATAGCTAATGGTACAAACAATTAAAATAAAGAGGACATTATGAGCACAGCAGGTTCTGACAGTTATTACGTCCCCCACGGCAGCCAATGGCCCATTATTGCTGTAATGGGAATATTTTTTACAGTACTCGGTGTCGCATTTTGGGTTAATGACGTCGATGCGGGTACATATATGATTTGGACGGGGCTAGCTATTGTTGCCTATCTCTTCTATGGCTGGTTTAGTGACGTGATTGACGAAAGCATGGGTGGTAAATACAGCCCTCAGGTAGATATTTCCTTTAGACAAGGAATGATATGGTTTATCACCTCAGAAGTATTTTTCTTTGTAGCACTTTTTGGCTCCTTATTTTACCTTCGAGAAATCTCACTCCCCTGGCTCAGCGGTGAAGGTCACCTTGGCTCGTCTAACCTTCTATGGGAAGGTTTTAAGGCGTCCTGGCCCTTACTTACAACTCCTGATGGAGGAGAGTCTTACATCCAAACCAAAGAGGCTATGGGCGCTGGTGGCATCCCGCTATATAATACAGTCATATTACTTTCCAGCGGAGTAACACTTACCTGGGCACATCATGCTTTAAAGCATAATAAGAAAAACCAGCTTATCATCGGTTTAGCAGCAACAATTTTATTGGGTTTGATTTTCTTTGGTTTCCAGGCATACGAATATAGCCATGCCTACAATGCTTTAGACCTGACACTTAATTCAGGTATCTACGGGTCGACCTTCTACATGTTAACCGGTTTTCATGGCATGCACGTGACGATTGGTACTATCATGCTAATTGCTATTCTAGTAAGAAGCTTGAAGGGGCACTTCAGCTCAGATAAGCACTTCGCATTTGAAGCCGTTGCATGGTACTGGCACTTCGTTGATGTCGTCTGGTTAGGCCTTTACTTCTTTGTTTATTGGTTATAAGCCTATCAAGACATAAAAATGCCAGCTTAGTTGCTGGCTTTTTTATGTCTTGAATAAATAGATGCTCAGTTTTTCTAGCCAGCTAGGGCGTTGTCCCTGACTTTAAGGGCCGAACATTTCCAGCCTTATTCCCCTCTTCACACAAAGCCTTCCCCACTTCGATCCCCGCGACCTCCTCTGGTGCGCACATTTTAAGAATGGCAGACAGGTCATCATCCATATGAGAGAAGTGCTCGAAGATATCGTAGACATTGTTTTTTCCTGTTTCCAAGCGCTCCAAGAGAATCTTTTCCTGTTCATCAGTGAGCAACAAGGTTTGCATCGATTGCTCGAAGGAGTCAGCCAGCTGATTGACAACACCAGCAATCTGGACTGTCATATCACGATATTGAGAGCCTAGGTTCTCTATACCACTCTCCATACGCCGTATCAGCGTTTCTTGAGATTGATGCTCTAGATAAATATCGGCCTGCATATCCAAAGCCTCTATTTTTGCATCGGTTCCTTGTAGAAGCGCAAAAATATTATCTTTAATCTGACCATACTTCTCGGGATCATCAAGTGGCATATTTTTAATGAGAATCGACACACGGTTGTAATTGATCACAGTACGGTTGCCAAAATCATAAAAGCGACCGGCATCTTTCAACTCACTTAACAAGCGAGACTCCATTGTTCGTTCCATGCCGTTTGCTTCCATGTTTTTAACCTTGTATTTACCTCGCATTTGCAGGCTACAACTAATCCCATAGTGATTAAGGCTTTGGAACAATAACTGACCTAGCTGATCAAAGTTCTGACATTGATAGCTGTCCAGTAAAAACTGGATATTGGCACCCAGATCTCCGGTGCTAGCCATAGCCGCCATTGCAACATCTGAAGCGGCTCTAAGTTGGTCTTTAAGCTGTTTGTTAGCAATCGCATTGAAAATTGTGCTCTGAATACGTGTCACCATGTCATCATGACTAAGCTCTGTGGACATACAATCATCAGCACCTAGCTCACACGCTAGAAGTCGCTGATCAAGCTCCATATTGCGGCTAAGCACAATAACCGACATAGACTCAAGTTCTAGTGGGCATTCGCTCTTAATTTTGTCTAAAAAAGCTAAATGGGAGTTATTGCCGGGCATATCATCTATCAAAAGCAATTGATTATCGCTATATGCAGCGTGTGTCAATAAGCTTTCATAGGTCTGGCAATGCGTTAACTTGAAGTCTAACTGAAGGGAACGAATTGAATCACTGATAGTTGATGTATTGTATACAATGACGCCATACTTTTTTGACACGGTTGTCTCCTATATCCGAGGCACTAGTTACCTAAAAAATACAACTTACTGCTCCAATTCACGCCTTACGTCAAATCCCTTTCGGCGCACCTTGAAACAGGTAGATACAGCTCAACTCATTTAAGTTTAATAAGTATTTAGGTTTTATGGGTAATCTTCTTTCATAAATATAGGAAGCTTTTTCAGGTTTTACAAAGAAAAGCTTCAGAATTCTGACAAAAAAAAACCGACTACTTAGTAGTCGGTTTTGAATCAATCAATTAGCTAAACTTTAACGCTTACCTGAACGACGCAATGCCGCAGGCGTGAAGTCCTTACTCTTAAAGCTCTTTGAGTAGTCATAGCGAATAGGAATCTCATTAGCTAAACCACCTACAATATATCGACCAGACAACAAGTCGTGCAACGATTCTGCTGTTGTAATATGAGCTTTCACATCATAAAAGAACTTGTTATGAGCCTCACCAAAACGCCATAGCTCTCCACGACCATCATAATGATCTGCAACTAGGATTGCCCAAGAGTCCTCATCAATATAGAAAGTACGCTTTGAATATACATGACGCTGCCCTGCTTTAAGGGTACCGGTAACTTTCCACACCCGGTGCAGCTCGTATCGCATCACTTCTTGATCTAGGTGACCTGCTTTGATGATATCGTCATACTTGATACTCTTATCATCCATCGCATAGGAATTATAAGGAACGTATAGCTCCTGCTTTCCTTCTAGAGCCCAGTCATATCGATCCATCGCGCCATTGTACATATCGAAGTTATCGGTAGTACGCAAACCATCCGCCGCGGTTCCTGGTCCATCATATGCAACCTGAGGAGCTCGACGAACACGTCGCTGACCAGCGTTATATACCCACGCTCTACGTGGTTCTTTAACTTGGTCAATTGTTTCGTGGATAAGTAGAACGTTACCCGCCAAACGAGCCGGTGAAGCTACGCGCTGCTTAAAATACCAAAAGACGTTTTTATCTCCATTCTTTGCAGCATCCGTCAATTCCAATCGCTCAGAATAATGTTCTACGAAACGAATTGGTGAGAAGTCTCCTGATTCAGTAGGTGTAACCTGTACGTAGTCACGAACAAAGCTTCCCCCTCTTGAACGCATAATATGGTTCCAAACAACTTCTTTAGCATTCTTTGGAATTGGGAAAGGAATTGCACCTTTATAGCCTTGCACGCCATTCCCGTCATCAACCATTTCAGCATTAGTCGCATTATGCTTGAAATACTCACCGAATTTATCAATATAACCAACTGAACGATGAGTAGGATACACCTTCATTTTATAAGTAGAGTATCGCTCCAGGGTCTTCTTCTGACCATCAGACAACTTATCTGCATACTGAGCCATATTGTCTTTAGTAATCGTGAACAAGACCTGATCCGAAGCAAAAGGATCCGGATAAGGTTCACCCACCTTATAATCAGCAGGTGCTTCTACACCACCCGTCCACTCAGGAATTGTTCCATCTGCATTCCCTGCTTTTTCTGCACCAATTGGCGTTAATTCATTCCCTAATTTCGCCGTTTCTTCTGGTGATACTTTTGCCATGACATTTGCCGCACTAAAGCTTGCAGCAACAACACCAATGGCACACAAAGTTTTTATCATTTTCATTTAGACTACCTCGTTAAACCAAGCCAATGGGTTATTAGAATGAGTACGAAACACTAAGCGCAAGACTATCTCGGTCGGAGATTGTGTTATGAACCCCTCCACCGAAGTAATTGGTATACGCCAAGGTTGCACTGTACTGGTTTAAATAATCTGCTCTGACTGACAAGCCAAGAGATTTACGCCCCTCGATAAAGTTAGCACCAGGACCTGGCGCATAACCTTTCACATCATGGCTCCAAGCGACCTGTGGCGTCATATTCACACCGGCAAAAACATCGTTATATTGTAATGAGGTTCTCATACGGTAACCCCAAGAGAAGCCAGTAACATAACCCTCATCATCGCATGGACCTGTATAGGTTGGGTTTGAGCTGGCCAGAACGCCTTGACAAGTTAGCTCACCCACGAGATCGTCAGTCAGTTGACCATAACCTAACTGATCAGTCCGACCATAGCGGATTTCATCAGTATCAGGTAAGTTATGAACATATGTAGCACCCACCTCACCAACAAAGGCTAGACGGCTCGCACCCCAAATTTGATCAACAAACTTAATGGCGGTCATCTGAATCTGCGATACATCATAAGCGTCATAACCCGCTTGGACACTTCCATATAAAGGCGCTAATTCATCCGAAGTTATCGTTCCATCGCCGTTACTGTCAGTTGCTCTACTAGTAACGATAGGCGATACAACGTTACCTCTCGTTGCAAGCACTAAGTCTGGAGAGTTGAACTGCAAAGGCATATCATGCTTGAAGCTATACTCACCACCTAATGAAATACCACCAGGCCCAGTCGTGTTAAAGCTGAGACCTACCATTTGAATCTGTTCAGGGTACTGAATTTGATACTCAGCAGTCGAAAACTGTTCATCACTATCTATCGCACCGTCGCTATCAACGTCGGTACCGACTCTACCACCAACAATTGGTAAGCGACTATGGTATTGCAAGAAGTAGAAACCAAACTCTGTTTCATTCAAATCTGCAGCAAACCAGCGTAAAGCAATACCAAACTGATCAGTATCATCGGGCTTGTCATCATACATTCTCTGCAAGCCGGTTTGTCCACCCTGGTTCCACTCTTCAGTCATGAAGTTAGCACCCCAAACAGGGCCGCAACCATCGGCTACATAATCATTTGTAGAGAAGTAGGTTCCGCAATCATCAATTCGCGAAGGCTCATACTCTAGCTGAATAAACGCTTCAATCGTAATATCATCCGTTAAGCCAAGTGAACCATAAAGCATGTTTACAGGAATCAAAGCTTCTTTGATTTCTGCGCCAGGCGCTCGAATTGCACCAATATCTACTGGGTTAATAACGTTAATACCGTTAAAAATAAAGGTACTCTCACCCCAGCTGACTACCTGCTTACCTAGACGAAGGTTAAGAGGTGTATCACCAAACCAGAAATCTCGCCAGATATACGCGTCTAAAATTTCTCCGCCAGACGCGTTCGCTTTACCATTCTTACTCAACTGACGCTGATAACCATTGACGTCGGTATCCCTGTCACCATCTTTTAGCTCAAAGTCATACCAATACTTTGCACGAGCAAATACACCCCAGTCTTCATAAGTGGCTAAAAAGTCACTGGTACCCTTGACGATCTGCGAATAGGCATCACCCTTATCGAAATTAAGGTTACCGTCATCAGTATTGATTGAGAAACCTGACCCGCCATTACCTGTTCCGATCAGACGGTCGTCTCTACCTTCTACTCTCCAACTCGAGCCAGCACTAATATTAGTATCAAAACTTGCTTCTATATCGCCCATATAAAATTGAAAGGCGCTAGCAGGTGCTGACAATGTGGCCGCGACTGCCGCTGCTAAAGGCAGCTTTGCAAACTTATGCAACCGCTGTGTTTTTTTCGTCATCGAACGCTACTCCGTTACTTTGAGATTATTAATCTTTAGGCTCAGTTCAAGTGATTTTTCTTGTTTGGTGAAACCAATAAAGCCTAAGATCAAATCGATGTTGTACTACATGACAAGCTAAGCCCCAACAGAACCTTGTTAGCCATGTTGTTTTTCTAGATCCGCCGCTCTGAATAATTTCGGAGAGCTGCAAATACACTTAAAACAAAGCATAGACGCAAATTCTTCATTCCACCAACTTATAGGGAATTTTTTTTTCGACACCGATTCCAAGTAATTGGCAAAACAATCAGCGCGTATAAAAACAAGAGATATAACTGACTAAAACTTAGCTAAAATGACTAGTTTTAAATCTGAGAGAGTAAACAAAAAATACGGCGGCGAGCGCAACAAGACCACTAATAATAAAGGTCCAGTAATAGCCATATTCAGATACGACTACGCCACTAAAATAAGCACCTGCCGCACCGCCCGCACCGAAACCCAAACTACTATAAAGTGCCTGCGCCCGCCCCTGGTGCCTGAGTTTGAATCGCTGATGAACAAATTTGATCGCTGTCGCATGCATCGCTCCAAAAGAAAATGCATGAATACATTGTACGATAACAATTACCATCCAGTATTCTGCAAGCAGCCCTGTTACGACCCACCTGAAAGCAGTCAGCAATAAAGAAATAGCCATAATCAAACGTATCGAATGTAAGCCAAACCAACGGTGCATATAAATGAAGAGAAGCACTTCAGCAATAACACCTAAGCTCCATAGCACCCCAACCTGCGCAGTGCTATAACCCAAAGATTCCATGTAGATACTAAAATAAGTGTAGTAAGCGCCGTGAGAAACCTGCAATAAAAAGCAGACGATAAAGAATTGCTGAATATCACGTCGCTTTAAATACACCATAAAGCCATGGCTAGCTTCATCATGGCTTTGCGTTCTTTTCGGTTCCTCAAAATGAACTAAGCTGCTAACAAAAATCAACGCGATCACACAGAGCAAACTTATAGGAAAATATGCAATCCCCCAAATATCAAATACTATACCGAATCCCATAACACTAAAGATAAACCCGACTGAACCCCATAGCCGTATCCGCCCATACAACTCTTTCTTACTACCCAGATTAAAAAGCGTTACGACCTCTATCTGTGGCAAGACCGCATTCCAGAAGAAACTAAATAAGACAATAACTAGGGCATAAGCCTGAAAAGTGTTGGCAAAGAAAAAGCCGCTATAACAGACAAGCGTCATTAGCGTCCCAAAACGAACCAGAAAGACATTGTTACTAAAACGATCAGACAATGCGCCCCACAGTAAGGGAGCAAGCACCTTCGTTATCATCAATAAGGAAAGCAGCTGGGAGATTTCTAATAAGCTGAAGCCCTTACTATCGAGATATAGCCCCAAGTAAGGCGCCATGACACCTAGCAAGGCAAAATAGGTGAAATATAAAAATGATAGCTTCAGATATAAAACTGGCATTAAAAGCCCTGGCAAGCGAATCGAAAGCCAATAGAAGTCAGACTATTGATACGCAAAACTTCGTTGATCACACCCAAGCATCATAAGCCTAGGTAATTTGCTATTTCATAGAGATCTGGCCGCCCCTCTTCAAAGCCAAAATAGCAAACGGCTTCAGAACTCTCAGACTTAGCATCGTACTCAGAAACAACAAATTCGCACTGGTATTTTTTAGCAAGATCATATAAAAAATTTAGCGGTTCTTTTAGTTTAAATTTGGATTTCACCCGTAATGCAAAACCAAGTTTCCAGTCCTCTAAACATTCTTCAGGTCGAAAATCCAACAAACTAATAGAAGTCTTATTATTGAGCCAAGCACTTAGTTCAGCGAGTAGATCTTGAGAAATTTCTTCAATATCAATATCTGAATAGGATGAGCTATCTATATAGATGTGAATATCCATTACCCGCGAATACCTTCTGTTGTGAATACTAAACCCTATTATGTACGATAGAATTAAATTACTCTAAATAAAAAGTGCACTAATATCTCGACCAAGCTCACGTCAAACATTGCGACTCAAAAAACTCAAACCCAGAAATAATAATGCACGCTTTTAGTGCTGATCATTGTTTTTAGCGCTACGTTAGTGCACACATACAAGCAATATACGATAAATTCAAGAATTTCCTCTCCTGCTATTGAAATCCAATTTCAATTTAATTAATTTTGCACTGCCTTATAACAGTGCAATTTTGAAAATTAATTTTTGCACCAAAAGAACTCCGGCGCCATACGAAAAACAATATAAAAACGATAAATATCGCTTAGGCAAGAACTAATTACGCCATTTATTAAGCGACTCAGACATACAGGGCTACATATGAAATTAATTACGGCAATCATTAAACCTTTCAAACTAGATGACGTCAGATCAGCACTCACCGAATTAGGGCATCACGGCATGACTATCGAAGAAGTTAAAGGCTTTGGTCGTCAAAAAGGCCACACAGAGCTCTACCGTGGTGCCGAATACGTGATCGATTTCATTCCAAAACTAAAACTACAAATTGCCGTTGCAGAAGACGCTGTAGACCAAGCCATTGAAGCCATTATTTCAGCAGCAAACACTGGAAAAATCGGCGACGGTAAGATCTTTGTCAGCCCTATGGAACAAACCATTCGCATCCGCACAGGCGAGACCGGCAACGACGCCCTCTAAACAGAATCGAATTAAAAACAAACTCTTTACTCTTTTTAAAAATCAGGAGCTCTCTCATGAACAAACTCTTCCTGCTAGCTGCATCACTGCTAGCACCGTCTTTGGCTTTTGCTGAAGATGCGCTTAACGGCGCAAATACCGCCTGGATCCTTACCTCTACAGCCTTGGTATTGTTTATGACCCTACCAGGCCTAGCATTGTTTTATGGCGGTTTGGTTCGAAGCAAAAACGTTCTATCGGTGCTAATGCAGTGCTTTGCGATTGCAGGTATTTCTTCATTATTATGGTTCATCGTAGGCTACAGCCTGGCGTTTACGGAAGGCAACAACTTTATCGGTGACTTCAGCAAAGTTATGCTATCTGGCGTAACTCGTGAGTCTTTAGCGGGCGACATTCCAGAATCCTTATTCATGCTATTTCAAATGACCTTCGCAGTCATTACACCCGCACTAATTGTGGGTGGTTTCGCAGAGCGTATGCGTTTTTCTGCAATGGTTCTTTTCAGCGCAATCTGGTTATTAGCTGTCTACGTACCTATTACTCACTGGGTCTGGGGCGGCGGCTGGTTAGCTGATATGGGTCTATACGACTTCGCGGGCGGTACGGTAGTTCACATTACTGCAGGTGTTGCAGCGCTGGTTGCAGCGATTGTGATCGGCCCTCGAAAAGGCTTCCCAACAACAGCGATGCCTCCTCATAACATGACAATGACTGTAACAGGCGCAGGTATGCTTTGGGTTGGCTGGTTCGGCTTTAACGGTGGTAGTGCTTTGGCCGCTGACGGTAATGCAGCGATGGCAATGCTTTCCACACATATTTCTGCTGCAGCGGGTACGCTTACCTGGTTAGCTATCGAGTGGAAAAAGTTCGGTAAGCCAAGCGCTCTGGGTGGCGTAACAGGTATGGTCGCAGGCCTGGGTACCATTACTCCTGCTTCTGGTTTTGTTGGCCCTGGTGGCGCATTATTAATCGGTATTATGGCGAGCATAACATGCTTTTACGCAGTTCAGTACGTAAAACGCGTGTTGAAAATTGATGATTCATTAGATGTATTCCCGGTTCACGGCGTTGGCGGCATTATCGGTACTTTGTTTGCTGGTATCTTCTCTGCAACAAGCCTTGGCGTTTTCAGTGGTTACGGTTTTGCAGACGGAATCGAGTCAATGGCTGGCCAGCTTAGCGTTCAAGCCGTTGGTGTAATCTCTACCATTGTTTATACAGCTGTTGTTACCTGGATCATACTTAAACTCGTCGCAATCTTTACACCTTTACGCACGACAGATGAAGAAGAAGTTCAAGGCCTTGATGTCGTTGACCATGAAGAAACTGGCTACAATCTCTAAAGGCCCAAACGGCATTTGATCACACTTTAATCAAAGCCAAACACAAAACATGAATATTATTCATGTTTTGTGTTATCCTCCTTTTCTATAGCCTAGCATGAGCACTCTCCATGCCTGAGCAAATATAACAGGAGGCAAGCATGACCCATCTCAAGATCACCTTTCTAGTATTATTATTCCTAAGCATCAATATGACTGCTTGCAGCAGTGACTCGCCCGAGGGTTTTAAAAACATCTCATGGTCAGCCCAGTCGTTGCCTAAGGACTTACAGCGTATTTATCAGCAGAGCTGTAAAAATTGCCACGCAAATTCTGGCACTGGAGCGCCACTCACGGGGGACTCCAAGACCTGGAATAAGATTCTCGAAAACGGGATTGACGCCAGCGTTGAAAAAGCTATCAACGGCTCCGGTGGTATGCCGCCAGGTGGTCAGTGCTTTGAGTGCACTCCTGATCATTTCGTAAAGCTTATTCGTTATATGAGTAAGCCCCTTGAACAACAGTTATAAGGATGCGGCCATGAATAGACGTAGCTTACTAAAGTCACTTATCGCCACTACGCTTACCAGCTCTCTTCCACTGAGTAGCATGCTGGCAATCAATGCCCAGGCTTCTACAAGCACAAAAAGCTTCCCTTGGAAAAACTGGTCTGGCAATCAAAAATGCGTTCCGAGCGAACGCTTAGCGCCCGCCTCTATTGCTGAGCTGCAAACTCTGATTCGGCAAAAGCAACCCGGCATCCGGGCCTTGGGCAGCGGCCACTCCTTCTCTGCATTGGTTCCTACTAATGACATACTGCTTTCTACCCGGCGACTATCCGGTTTAAAAAGCATTGATAAAGAAAAGCAGCAAGCCACTTTCTATTCCGGAACTTTACTTAGTGAGTGCGGCCCTATACTCAACGAAAACCATCAAGCGCTAATTAATATGCCAGATATTGACCAGCAAACCCTTGCTGGCGCCATCAGCACCGCAACGCATGGCACAGGCATGTCATTAGGAAGCCTATCGAGCTATGTCATAGGCCTTGAAATGGTTAGCCCACAAGGTGATCTTGTTCAATGTTCTAATGAGCACAATCCCGAGCTATTTAGGGCAGCTCAGGTTGGCCTGGGAAGCCTCGGTATCATCACCTCAATCACGATGCAAAACCAGGCGCCATTTAACCTTATACGCGAAGCACAATGGATGAGTTTTGAAGACGTCACTGAGCAAGCCCATAAACTTGCCAAGGACAACCGGAACTTTGAATTCTTCTATTTCCCCTTCACCGGCATGGCGCTCACTGACACCTTAAATATCACCAATGAGCCCCCCTCATCGTCAGAGGAAATTGATGGTAACAGCGGCATTATGGACCTTAAAGCCGCCAGAGACTACTTGGGCTGGTCGAGTCAACTGCGCGAGTTGATTATCGGCACCTATATGAAGACCCTTGAAACACATACAAATATTGACCATTCCTACGCTATTTACGCCAATGATAGAAACGTCCGCTTTAATGAAATGGAATATCATCTTCCCGTAGAAGAAGGAATCAAAGCCTTAGGTGAAGTAAGAGACACCATTGAAAAACACTTTAGTGAAGCATTCTTTCCTATTGAGTGTCGCTTCATTAAAGGTGAAGAAGCCTGGTTAAGCCCCTTTTATCAACGTGACTCCATATCCATCGCAGTGCATCGTTATTTTGAAGAAGATTACCAACCGATGTTTAAAGCAATTGAGCCAATTTTTCGAAAGTATGGAGGACGACCTCACTGGGGCAAGCTTAATACATTTAGCCGCGAAGAGTTCAAGAAAAGCTACCCAAAATGGAATGATTTTATTGAGCTAAGACGCAGCTTTGACCCAGAAAGCAAATTCCTGAATACCTACCTGAAAGACACCATCGCTTAAGGTCTAGCTAGCGCCGGGAAAGAGCCTATTCAGGCTCTTTCCAAGCCATCAGCATCTCACGGGTTTTAGGGTAAACATCCATAAATTCTTGATGCATAGGTAATATGTTTTCGATAGGCTGCCCGTCTTTGCAAGCTATCTCAATTTTCTTTGCTGCCTCAGCGAGCGCCAAGGCACTCAAATTGGCAGCAACGCCCTTTAGAGCATGCGCGCTATTTCCTGCCGCTTCCAGATCGCCTTTATCGATATCTGATTGCAGAGTATCAACATACTGCGGCATATCACTCAAAAACGAAGCTATCATAACTTTCAGGATTTTGGACTTCCCCATTACCCTGCGTAATACATCACTTTCATCCCAAATCTGCAACTCAACCCCCTTCGTTTCATCTGGTACTGCCTCTTCAACTATTGCAGAAGCCTCTTCACTTAAATCACAACTTTCGCTCACTTTTACAATTTCACCTACTTGGGCTGCCTTCTGATCAACACCCGCCACAAGGTGAAAATAGAGCTTTCTTTCCAAAACCTCAGTATCGATAGGCTTGGATAAATAATCATTCATTCCTGCTTCAAGGCAGCGTTCCTTATCGCCCTTCATTGCATTCGCTGTCATCGCCATAATAGTGATATCTTTATAACGAATTCCAGCCGCACCACCTCTTATTTCTCGTGTTGCTTCATAGCCATCCATACCTGGCATCTGACAATCCATAAGAATCAGGCTATACGGCAAATTGTCTGGCGAATTTTGCAAAGCAACCAACCCACTATCGGCCAAATCAGCACTGAGCTTCAATATATCCAGCAATGCTAAAGCAACCATTTGATTGACATGGTTGTCTTCGACCAAAAGAATACGGGTATTATCCGGCCACTGGTAGCCACCTGGTAGGCTATCCTGATTCTGATGAATACCGCCATGCTTCAAGCCACGATCATGATCACCCGCCTCTTGCCCACCCTTACACACACTCTCTTCTGAGAAAATAATATTAAGAGAGTCGAACAAATCTAAGGTCGTGGTTGGTTTTGGAAAATAGGCACGACAACCCAAGTCTGAAAAAAACTGTGAGTCGCCCCGGTTCTGCAAGGATGTCATCATCACTAGGTTTGTCTCAGACAAACCCTCTTCCTCTCTAAGCCTTTTCGCCAGTTCAACACCATCTATACGCGGCATATCCATATCAATAAATATAGCTTTATACCGAATAGTTTCACTATCCTGAGCAGCCTTGGTCAACATATCCATGGCGTCGCTAGCTGAATCAGCCTGCGCTACATTTGCTCCCCATACTGTTAGCTGACGCGTCAAAAACTCCCGATGACTGGTATTATCATCAACAATCAGGATATCAGCCCCCTTGATATCGACATCGGGGCTAACCGTTTGAGATTGTTCACTTGTTTCAAGCAAAAGGTTAAATCTGAAACAACTCCCCTTACCCGCCTCGCTTTTAACAGAGATGCCGCCTCCCATCATTTCGCATAACTGCTTAACAATCGCCAGCCCTAGACCACTGCCACCATACCTTCTGGTCGTTGAGGCATCGACTTGAGTGAATGAGTCGAACAACTCCGCTATTTTATCTTTTGGAATACCTATACCGGTATCGGATACTGAACAATTTAGGCGAAGGAGGTCTCGACCATCTGCAGAGAGCTCAGGAGTTAGCGACACTTTCACATAGATCTCGCCTTCGTGAGTGAATTTAATCGCATTACCCACCAGGTTTGATAGAATTTGCCTAATTCTTCCAGGGTCCCCTTTTACCAGGCTATGTTCAACATCAACAACGTCAATAATCAATTCAACATCGTCTTCACAAGGGCGATGACCGATGGCTTCAGAAAATTCGCCAATCATTGAGCGCAAGTTAAACTCTAGAACTTCAATATCCAACTTGCCGGCTTCGATCTTGGAAAAGTCCAGAATATCATTGATCACAGCGAGCAAAGAATGAGCACTCGATCGAGCTAAGGTCACTTGATGATGCTGCTCTTTATTAAGCTCACTATTAATTAGCAGCCCCAACATACCTAAGACACCATTCATTGGTGTACGTATTTCATGGCTCATGCTGGCTAAAAACTCGCTTTTGGCTCTAACAGCAGACTCGGCCTCATCCCGGGCAACGATAAGCTCTTTAGTCTTCTGCTCTAATGCTGCCAATGCATACTTAGATTCTTGATCACTCGCCTCTAAAGCCTTTTCATGCATTTGCCTCATTACCAGCATATGATTGAACGCTTCAGCCAAGCGTCCTATTTCATCATTGCTATCAATCTCGACTCGCTGATCCATCTCTCCTGCCGCAACAGCCATTGTTGCTTCTGCAAGCTTTGTAATGGGCCTAGAAACTCGTCGTGCCTGCCACAAAGCCAAGACAATACTAAGCAGCCCGGTCAGTATGACAAATACCGTTACTATCTGTTTTAGCCAATACGCCGAAGCCAAAGCTTCTTTCTTATCTACCTCGCTGATCAAACTCCACTCAATATTAAATATGCGTACCGAGTGATGAATACCAATTACCTCTTCACCATTCGGCCCCACATATTCGAAAGCCTCTTCATAGTCATGCTCCAAGTCATGAGTTTGGAATTCTGAAGTTTTTTTACACCTATAAGCTTTTGATACAACGCCTTCTTCAGCACCTACTGCATGCTCCTTTCGCCACTTTTCGAATTGTTCAGTTGCGATAGTTCGCTCCAGAATCTCTGACTGATCATCGATACTGGTTCTAAGCAAGCCGTCGGCACCGACTAGATAATGTGAAGCATTAATTTTCGCCAAATCTCGTGACAGCAGGTTTATCAATTGCTCTAATCTAATTTGAATAGCAAAAGAACCGATAACTGCGCCGTCACCCGAAAAGATCGGTGCCGCAATAAAACCATCTGGGCGCCCCTTAGATGGCGCATAGCGTTCGATATCTGAAAAAAGCGTTTTCTTCTGTTTGAGTGTTTACTGCACAAGCCACGAAAACTTTGTCTGGGCATAGCGCCCGTCGAAAAGATTGGTACCAAAGTCATCTTCATGCTCAATGGTATACAGAATATTGCCTTGATTATCGATTAAGAATATATCGTAAACATAGGGATAAGCAGCGCCTATCGCAACAATACTGTCTTCCTGGCCTTTTACCCGTGCCTGCCAGTCTGAGCTGTGCACATAAGTGAATAAATCAGTATTGCTGTGCTCGTAACCCTCTCGAAGTGAAATCAGTAGGTCTTTGTGGGTCGGCACTCCTGCCTGTAAGGTGACATCGGTAAAACGATAGTTGAACCAGCTTCGAATGAAGCGCTCATTAAGGTCAGCGGCCTGAACCAACTCATCAACAGCTGCTTGTCGCAAGCTTGAATAAGCTTGATAATAGCTCATAGAGGCGATCAAGATCATTGGCACGATTGCCAGAACTAAAAACCAGAAAGTCAGCTTGAAGCTAAGAGATTTTCCGAAGCTCTTGGCTACCGGCTCAGACACCTCATTACCAATCAGAATATTAGCCTCACCTTCAGGCACGACGAACCTCACATGTTGAACAGTGAGTTTTGTTATTTTTATTCTTTGCGTACATCAAGACTCTCTAGCAGGTGAAACTTTTAGAAGGCCTTGATTATTTATAGTTCAGGTCACGCAGTATTGCGAGCCACCCAAGCTCTATAATAGGTGCTTGTGACTAACTCTCTACACCACCAAAGGGGCAATCCATCACGGCGGCAACACCTTTTATCAAGTAACTCTGCTTTGCCGTGACAACTGCATCGGATTTGGCAGCCGCGAGCAAACCTTTCAATAACCGTGGTTTTAACAATGGGTAGGCCAAGCCCAAGTCATGCACTGCTCGAGTAAACCTTGCTGATTGGCAGTCACTTATTGGTAGCAAGGTAATCCCGGCAACGCTTGCAGCCTCACAACCTTCTTTGAAGGCTTGCTGATAAGTTGCTTGCTCACGTTCCAAGCCATAATAGACAATACGGGACAGCACAACTTGGTAAAGAGAAGCAATTTTCTTAATGTCTTTATATTTTGGTTTTTCTGGACGCGACAAGCCAAAATATCGATCACAATGCTGCTTAAGGAGCTGGAAAATCAGCCACTCAAAAACATCAATTTTTCCATCAGCATGAATTAGTTCCAGAAACAAAGAACGATAATGACGATATTGCACTAAAGACATCAGCTTTAATGCGGGTATGCTTAGTTCAACAATCTCCAAGCGCTGCTCGGAGTTTAGCTCAGCTAAAGGCTTGATCATGTCAGCAACTGAATCTGCAAGATCACCACCAATCTTTTGAGGTGAACCTTTTTGGCTTGAACTAACGATCTTAAGCTGTTTTTTGACGACAGCTTCCTGTTCATCAAGCAAGACTGCACACATTAAGGCAGGCGCTTCACTGGGTTCGTGAGCTTTACCAACAAGCAAATCATAAGCTGACTTGAAAACACCATCCTGACTAAATGCCGGCTCAAACTCTATCGGTTTATGCTCTACAGGTTTTGCAGATTCAGCTTTTTGCTCGCCTATTGTTGGTTCTACTACTTGCTCACTCCCAGCAAAAGACGATACAGTTTCACCACTACCGGATAAAACACTTGCTTCCCGCTCTAGTGAAGAAGGCTTCATAAAACGGCCGCTCCACCGTGGCATAACTCTGCGAATCCGTTCTTCTAATGGCGGGTGCGTAGCAAAAAACTGGGTGAAGTAGCGCCTAGGAGATCCGATGCGAGAAAAGAACAAGTGGCTCACTTCATGAGCGCCATGATGCACAACTTGTGACTGGGCAGTGGCACCACCAATCAAACTCAAGGCCTCACCAATACCATTGGGGTTTCGGGTAAACTGCACTGCAGAGGCGTCGGCCAAAAACTCTCTCTGACGGCTTACAGCAGACTTTATGATCATGCCAAATAACTGGCCAATCGAGCCAAGTAGCCATAGGCACAAACCAAATGCAAACAGGCCCGCAACCACGCCGCCATTATTTCGGCCATGACCATAGCTACGATAGCGACGCCCTCGTTGACTCGTCATACGCATCACCATATGACCACTTTCACTAATCATTAGAATGCCATGCAAGACAACCAGTAACTTCATGTTCAGGCGCATATCGCCATTAAGAACATGGCTAAATTCGTGAGCAATAACTCCCTGCAGCTGATCTCGGTTAAAAGTATCCAAACAACCTTGTGTGACGCCAATAACGGCATCCTCAACCGACAAACCGGCGGCAAAGGCATTAATACCTGGTTCTTTTTCAAGCAAATAAACTTGTGGCACTGGGATACCCGCGGCCAAAGCAATCTCCTCGACAACATTTAGTAAGCGCTTTTCCTGAGCCTGGCTTGAGTTTGTCAGAACAGGTCGACCGCCCAAAGCTTCAGCGACAACCCTTCCTCCGTCTCGCAAAGAGAGCCATTTGAACAGCATAGCCATCGCCAAGACGCCTACGACGAGAAGCGTCGTCCAGGTAAATTTTTTCCAACCTAGTGCGGTGATCAGGTTTTCGCACCACTGAAAAATGTTCCCGCCTGCATCAGCAATCGGATTCACTCCATCCAGTGCATACTCTGGGTTACTGTATAAAACGAAAAACGCGACACAGAGGTTTGTAAGCAAAACCAATAAGACGACAGCAATGGTAAACAATGCCAACAACCATAAGGTTTGTTTCCTGGCATCATCTTGCGCTTTATAGAAGTTCATTGTCTAGAATGAAACTTTGGGAGCCGATTGAATTTGTGCCGAGTCTTCAAACTCTAGAAGCGTCGCGTCTTCTCTGTGACTAAAGCTGGTAGCAAAAAGGTTTTGAGGGAAGCTTTGACGATATTGATTATATTCAGTAACTGAATCATTAAAGGACTGACGCGCAAAGGACACACGATTCTCGGTGCTAGTCAGCTCTTCAGAAAGCTGGCTCATGTTATCACTAGCCTTCAGTTCCGGATAAGCCTCTACAGCCACATTTAGACTTCCTAAAGCACTTTGTAATAAACCTTCACTTTTAGCAAGTTCCTGCAACGCTCCCGCACTAGAAGGATTAGCGGATGCTGCTTTAAGGCCTGCCAGAGCTTGATTACGAGCCGATATAACCGCTTCCAGCGTTTCACGCTCATGTGTTAGATAAGCCTTAGCCGTCTCGACTAGATTAGGAATCAAGTCATAACGACGCTTAAGCTGAACTTCAATTTGAGAGAAAGAGTTTTGATAGCGATTTTTTAAAGCTACCAAGGTATTGAAAATACGAATGATATAAAAAATCGCAAAAATGATAATGAAGGCTGTTACTAAACTGCTGATATCCATATTTAATCCCGTCACTTGGCGCACCAGTTACAGTGCAATATTCAATTGATCGAGATATCCCTATAAGCAAAAACAGTATAGGCGCATTAAGCGCCTAGCTCCTATCTTTTACTTAAGCTTGCGAGCTATGATAGGCCCACTCAAGCCAAGGCATAAGCGCGTCAACGTCGCTGCTCTCGATCGTACCTGCACACCAGATTCGTAGGCCATCAGGAGCATCGCGATATGAGCCTATATCGTAGGCTACACCTTCCTGCTCTAGCAATGCGACCATCTTCTTCAGTGCGTCTTTTTCTAAGTCTAGCACCAAACAAACACTTGTATTGGAACGAGTACTTTTATTTTCAGCCAAAAAGTGAATCCAATCATGCGCGTCAACAAAACGCTCAACAGCAGCCAAATTCTCTTCTGAGCGCTTGATCAAAGCAGGTACCCCGCCCAAGCCATCAACCCAGGATAAAGCATCTAAATAATCGGCAACACAAAGCATTGACGGAGTATTAATAGTTGAACCTTTAAAAATACCTTCAACCAACTTCCCTGCCTTGGTCATACGGAATAATTTGGGCATTGGCCAAGGTGGCGTATAGCTTTCCAAGCGCTCGACAGCTCGAGGGCTAAGTATCAGCATGCCGTGAGCACCTTCACCGCCAAGTACTTTCTGCCAGCTAAATGTGATTACGTCCAGTTTTTCCCAGGGCATATCCATGGCAAACACTGCCGAGGTTGCATCACAAATCGTCAAACCTTCACGATCGTCAGCTATCCAGTTGGCGTCTTCAACTTTGACACCCGAAGTCGTGCCATTCCAGGTAAATACAATATCGTGAGAAGAAGAAGCTTGAGAAAAATCAGGGAGTTTACCGTAGTCCGCTTCGTAGAGAGAAACATCATCCAACTTCAGCTGTTTTGTAATGTCGGTTATCCAGCCTTTACCGAAGGATTCCCACGCAAAAACATCGACAGGACGAGCACCGAGCATCGACCACATCGCCATTTCCATTGCTCCGGTATCAGAACCCGGTACTACACCCACTCGATAACCTTCAGGCAAACCCAATAAACGCGCCGTTTCAGTACAGCATGCTTCCAATGCTGTCTTACCAATCTTGGCGCGATGAGATCGACCTAAGGTATCTAATTGGAGCTGGTTAACGTCATAACCAGGCCTTTTACTACAAGGCCCTGATGAAAAGTTTGGGTTATTTGGTTTAATGCTTGGTTTTTGAATTGGCACAGCGCTGATCTCTGACTAAATAGATTAGAAAAATTTGCGCTATCCTATCATTTTTAGGGCTGTTAGGGTAAAGGCTTGACGTAGATTGTTATTTTTTAATCATCGCTTTTACTGTATTAATGACCGCGGCCTTAAAACACTACAACCCTGTATTTTTCGTTCAAGAGGTAGCGCGATATCCACCAGTCAATAAGTCACTTACCCGCTTTTGATTTATTCCAAATAGCACTGTTCACATTTCGGTCGCTTTCGCTGTTTGAGTCTTCCTTACTATGGACGGGAGATGCAGGAACCGCAGTCTCATCAGCATCTGTGCTATCACGGTATTTTCGCTGCATGCCCTGAATAAACTTGCGCAGCATTTGATCTTGCAGCTCACGATAATGTTTGTGGCCTACTTTACGAAAGAATGCGCTCAACTCGGATTTGCTGACACGATAGCCACCTAATGCCATTAGCTCACAAATATCATCGTCTCGAAGGTTCAGCGCAATCTTCAGCTTACGCAAAATAATATTATTATTTAAACGACTTTCGGGCAAAGCTTGAGGACCATCTTTCTTGCCACGCAACTTATTAATCATACCATTGAGAAAACTGGCAAACTTTTTATCTGGACAGTTAACGAAGTCTGGATCATCGTCTTTCTTTAGCCATTGACTTATGTGCTCTCGAGTTACAGCGCATTCTGCACTGGCCCACAGCGCAATCATTTGTCGATCATTATATTCAAAGGTATAGCGCAAGCGGCGAAGGATATAGTTATTGGTCAAAACAGTCTCGCAAGTTATTGCCCCTATCTTCTCGGGGCCGTAAATTATTACAACAGGCTAACATATTTTCGTGCAGACAATCCCTTCAGCATCAAATCCAATCGCGTTAGCTTCAGCACTATATTGTTCGATTAGAAAACTTTGTTAGAAACTCACTGCTTTTAGGGTGACTACTCTTTATATGAACACCTACAATAAAGCCATCAGGTGTAATAAGTGAATGCCTTACCGTTCCTAGCGCTGTAATATCGTAACGACGACCTTTATAGAATGCATTGATATCAACTTTAACCAAAGCCCGCTCTTGAATGCTTACCGGTGAGGTCAACGCAATCCCTGCTTCACTCAGATCTTTCGTTGTACACTGGATCGTCTGCTGACTTTTTAAGGTCACAAGCACCGGCCAGCGAACCTCCCTACGCGAATGCAAGCGCCTGTTTGAATCATCCCACTGCCCTTGTATAAAAACTTTTTCATCACCCTGAACTCGCGGCTTAGATAAGGCATTTTGACTTTGAAGTGATTCTTCAGTTTGTGCCTCAACACTCTACCTTTCATGCGCTTTCACATTCTCATGAGATGATTCCTCCATAACCTGCACTTTAGGCTTATTGTTTCTTTTAGTGGCAGGTGGAGCGTTAAGCACATTGCGCCCCGCAAACTCCTTGTCATGAAGCCCTAAGGCCTCATCAACATTCATCACGACAGTTAACATTTCATCATCCGAAGACTTATGCTCCGAATCTATTAAAATAAAATCAAATTGAGCAAAATGAATAACCGTGTTGTGAGTCAATAATACCTCACTATTAATACGCTGCTTGTTTACAAAAGTACCATTAGTAGACTGAAGGTCTCTCAAAAATAAGCGACCGTCTTTGCTTATTATCTCGGCATGTTCACGAGAAATACCAGAGCGCAGAACAACCATATCAATTGACTTATTTCTGCCAATAACAAAGGGAAACTTAGTGATGGGTATTTTCTTGACCACCCCAGTTTCGTCCAAACTTCCTTTCCAGTGCCAAAGTGCCAAAGTGCCAAAGTGCCATAAAATAAACTCAGTATTAATCGACATAAAACTTCTTCAGTATAAGAGCCATGCTGAAAAACACATAACTGAGCACCAAAGTTATTGGTAATAAAAGTCCATTACCGCTACCCACCCTTTGATCGCTATCGTCAGTTTAATAATGCGCATGAATCCAGGAACTATTTAAACCCAAGAAGCTCAGCCAAATGACGCTAGTTAAGCATTCTGCTACAATCTAAAGTACTAACTACTTAAATATAGGGGACCTCACTTTGCGCCAAATCAGCTTATTAATCTGCTGCATATCACTCATTACTTTTAGCAGCCTAAGTTTGGCCAAGCCTCTCGCCAGCAAAGATAAGATCAATAAAGTCAGTGACTACTTTATGAGCCAAGTCGTTCAAGCGGAATATGACAGCGCTTATTCGCTTATGTCTGCTTATATTGGCGTCAGTCCTGAGCAGTTTGAGGAACGTGGCAAAAAGATCTCCCACGATATGAAGATGCTTGAAGCACGTCAGGGCAAGCCGCTTTCCTTTGCACTTTTGAAGCAAGAGTCGGTCGGGGAGCATTTCTATAAAATAAGCTATTTGCTGAAGTACCCTTCAGCCGCCTTAGTTTGGGAACTAAATTACTACCAGCCTCAAGAAGGTTGGAACCTGGTTGATATTAGTTTCAACACCAACATTAATGCTTTGTTTGAGTAGGATATACGGTAAAGAAATTAGCTATTTTACTTATAGCGCTTGCGCTCGAAGTAAAATAGCCTTCATTTCATCCGGGTTTTTGGCGGTATCACCCTCTACAGAATGTTGCTGATAACCTGGCAGATAGTAACTAACCAAACGGCTAATCCAGAACCTTAAGGCGCCAAGCTCAAGACACCTGGGCCAAACCTCTCGTTCCCTGTCAGTCCAGGGTCGATGCGACTGATAAGCCTGAGTTATTGCTCTCAGCAAGCCCTCATCATAATCTCCTTTCGATGCATTCCACGCCCAATCATTCGCCATCACCGCCAAGTCAAATAACAAGGTAGCCTGACAGGCATGATAGAAATCAATGACCCCTGAAACCTCATCCCGCCGAAACAAGACATTGTCACGAAATAAGTCGCCATGAACGATACCCTGAGGGCAGTCTTGGGTGGCACTTCCATATTCATTGCTATATCTGAATATTGACTGCTCTAGTAAGTCAAAGTCTTCTTCTGGCATAGCACTCTGTTGCAAAAGCGCCTTCTGCGCCAACATCCAATCGCTATCTCGCGCTAAAGGGCGACTTCTTGGAAAGTCCCTTAAAGCCAGGTGCATACTTGCCAGATATTCAGCCATCGCCTCACACTGTGTAACCTTGGGTTTGCCCACTGCCTTACCAGACAAGCATTGAACGATCATTCCAGGCTTTTGCTCAAGTTCGAAAATTGCTTCGCCTTGCTTAGTCAATACTGGCGCAGGAACTTTAAAACCTTCTCGGGCCAGGTGCGTCGTCAGCTCATTGAAAAAGGGTAAAGTGTTTTTTTCCATGCTCTCGAAAAGAGTAAGAACATACCTCACGGCGCCTTTATCCGCTTCTTCGCCCCCGCTTTTTGGGTAGGTATCTAGAAAATAATTGGTATTCTCAATACCAGCGCTAATCTCGCTAAAGCCAACAAGCTCACCTAAGTCATATGACTCGAGAAGCTTGTCTATTTGTGAACGAGTCAATTGAGTGTAAACAGCCATCTATTCCTTCCTTACCGAATAT
>NZ_LWEY01000115.1:0-644 GCF_001634935.1 Oleiphilus sp. HI0043
GGCTTGCTCATAGCCCCTTTCCAGCATCCCCTCAATCAGTTTCGATCTAAATTGCATCAGCTTACCCGTCTTTTTCCAAGAGGCCATGGCGCGTCTGAGTTGATCAGCTTCGCCCCCGGTAAATCCGGCGGCGACCATAGCCAGCTTGATCACTTGCTCCTGAAAAATGGGTACTCCCAGCGTGCGGGATAAGACTTCCTTAACAGCTTCCGAAGGATATTCGATGTTCTCTTCACCATTACGCCGCTTTAGGAAGGGGTGAACCATATCGCCCTGTATTGGCCCGGGTCTGACAATAGCGATCTGAATCACCAGGTCATAATAATTTTCTGGTTTTAAACGTGGCAGCATACTCATCTGTGCACGAGACTCGATCTGGAACACGCCAATAGTGTCGGCTCGCTGAATCATCTGATAAACCTTTGGGTCATCCTGCATACGGGTGATATCTGCGATGCTCAAGTCTCGTTGGTGGTATTGTTGAATAAGGGAAAATGTCTTACGGATAGCGCTGAGCATACCGAGCGCCAATACATCGACTTTCAGTAGCCCAAGGCTTTCCAGGTCATCTTTATCCCATTGAATGACGGTACGTGCCTCCATACTGGCATTTTCGACAGGTACGAGTTCGTATAGCGGTCCGG
>NZ_LWEY01000116.1:0-1692 GCF_001634935.1 Oleiphilus sp. HI0043
TTGCGCAGGTTAAAGAGTGGCGCAGTGATTTCAATGAAGAATTTATCGTTGCTATCAACTTTAGCCCAACTAACTTTCACCATCGCGAGTTATCTGACTGGACGCATAATCACCAGGTATTTTTGCAAACCTTGGATTGGGTGGAGCTGGAAGTAACAGAACGTTTGATGTTGGACGACGACCCTGTTGTGATGAAGGGTATTAAGCAGCTACTTAAGTCAGGGCTTAAATTCAGTATTGATGACTTTGGTACAGGTTATTCGTCTCTTGGTTATATCAAAAAATTCAGCCATATCCTGTCAAAGATTAAAATTGACCGTATGTTTGTCAATGAGTTAATTAACAACAGCTCTGATCAAGCACTGGTCAAGAGTATCATTACCTTAGCTGATAGCTTATCTATCGAGGTCTTGGCTGAAGGTATCGAGTCTAAGAAGCAGGAAGAGTCATTAATCGGGCTTGGTTGTGATTATGCTCAAGGCTTTTTCTATTCTAAGCCAATCCCAGCACCCGAAATCCCGGCCTTCATTCGAAAGTGGCAACAGACACCGCATATTGTCAGCTCAAGCTCTTAGAAAGAAAAAAGCTTCGGGTACCTAAACAGGTTTTTGTCATCAATTAGCTTGATATGACATACTCTCGTTTTTCTTGGCGAAGCAAAATTGATCTTAAGGCAGGTGGCGCGATGAAAGGGGTTTTCCTTGATGTAGCAAGTATGGGAGATGGTCTGGACCTGAGTGATATCGAGTCTTCATTTAGCCAATATCAATCTTATGATACGACGGAATCAGCGAATGTCTGTGAACGAATAAAAGGCTTTGAGGTGGTCGTTGTCAATAAAGTGCTATTGGGGAAGAAAGAAATAACAAGTAACCCCAGCCTAAAGCTGATAGCCGTTACGGCGACAGGGACGAACAATATTGACTTGCAAGCGGCTAAAGAGGCCGGTGTTAGGGTCTGTAATGTCACACAGTATGGGCGCCCGGCTATTGTTCAGCATACCTTTTCTTTGTTGCTGGCACTAACAAACCGTTTATTGGATTACGCTAAAGATGTTCAAGATGGACGCTGGTGTACAAGTCCGATTTTTTGTTTGATGGACTACCCTATTGTTGAACTGGAAGGCAAGACGCTTGGCCTGCTCGGTTATGGTGACCTTGGACAGGGTGTTGCAAAAATGGCCGAAGGCTTTGGCATGAAGGTTATACTGGCAGCTCGTTCCGGTCAAAGCTTGGAAAGTGTTGATGGCTATCCTCGCTTGGCTTTGGAAGAGCTATTGCCGCAAGTTGATGTCTTATCTATTCATTGCCTGCTGAGTGATGAAACTACAAATCTAATCGATGCCAATGCCCTGTCTAAAATGAAGCCTTCGGCCTATTTATTAAATCTTGCTCGAGGTGGCATTGTGGATGAAAACGCTTTGGCCGAGGCATTGAAAGAACGCCGCTTGGCCGGCGCAGCAACAGATGTCTTATCCGTTGAACCGCCTAAGGGTGGAAATGTACTACTGGATAGAGAAATTCCAAACTTAATTGTTACCCCTCATTGTGCTTGGGCGAGTAAAGAGGCGCGTCAGCGCTTGTTGGACAAAGCTGCCGCAAATATTAGAAGATTTGCCGAGGGAGAACCCCAGGCTTACATTGTTTAGTTAATTTGAATCAAGAGGGCGCGACTTTAACGATGAGCACAGTA
>NZ_LWEY01000117.1:0-992 GCF_001634935.1 Oleiphilus sp. HI0043
GTGCCGACACTATTGATGCCGGAGACGGCCAGGATTATGTCTATGGTGGTGATGATAACGACGCAATCAATGGCAATAGTGGGGATGATTATCTGTATGGTGATGTCGGTGATGACGTTATTGCAGGAGGAGAAGGAGACGATGTCATTTTTGGCGGAGCAGGAAATGATACCTACCTGTATAGCCTGGGTGATGGTGCTGACTATATCTCGACCTATGATGAAACTGAAGGTCGACAAGATGTCCTTGTTTTCGATGAGTCGATTGCTGCCCAGACCAGCTATGTGACACGAAGTGGTGATGATCTAAAGCTTGTTCTTGGCAATGATGACAGCATCGTCGTTGAAAGCTTCTTTAAAGAAGATGACCCTAATTACGCCTTAACAGCGATTAACTTTTCCGACGGTACTTCATGGGACAGCGATGAAGTGCGAAGCCGAATTCAGGCTGCAACACCGTATGACGATGTCGTTCAAGCGAGTGCAGAAGGTGAGGTCATTAGCGGGCTTGCGGGCAATGATACGATCACAGGTCAAGAGGGGAATGACCAATTCTTCGGTGATGAAGGTAATGACATATTGTCTGGAAACCAAGGGAGTGATGAGCTAAATGGGGGGGATGGGCAAGACACATTATATGGAAATGATGGTGATGACACCTTAATTGGCGGTAATGGCGATGACTATTTATACGGAGGTGCGGGCCATAATATCTATCACTATGCTTTGGGAGATGGGAATGATCAAATTCGTGCAGAAGGTGCTGAAGCGTCTCATCTACTCATATTTTCCGAGACGGTTGACCCAAGTGAAATAGACCTGGTGAATAGCGACGATGATTTGATCATAACCCTGACTGCCAGCGGAGAAACAATCGAAGTCTTTGGCTTTTTCGATACGGATCCAAGCCAGAGAACAAGTCTCTCGATTCAATTTGATGCAACTTCGTCAACATGGTCAGATTCTGAGCTTCGAACTAAAACATTTGAGGCA
>NZ_LWEY01000118.1:0-503 GCF_001634935.1 Oleiphilus sp. HI0043
AGAAGTCTAGAATATTCGGTGTGTTACCACCGATAAACTCATTCGAGCTTAAGTTTTCTGATAGATAGCTTAGACCTTGCTTAATATGTTTGTTGGCTGATCTAGGGCTGCCGAGGGATACCGAGGCTTTGGCGCCCATTTCTATCCTGTCTTTCAAGAACAGAAGTAAATTCCATAAGCCTTTGTCTTTAGCAATACGTCGAAGTAATGATAAAGAGAATGCTTTATTTACACATGCAAAAAATAGCTTTGATTCAAGCCATTGTCTTTCAGTTAGAAGGCCTTGATTCAGAGCTTCGTTGGCTAACGATGGTTCGTCAGCGATAGCGGCGAGTTCATCAGCTATAAGGCTCGTATCACAAAAAATATCAGCTCCCACCTGTGCCACTGGTATTCTGTTATAACCTCCTGAAAGTAAGTCCAGTTTGCCTCGTGGCGGCGCTTCTGAGGTCAGACAGGAGGACCACTCTTGGTTGGTATAGCCAAGCATCGCTCTTATTTTT
>NZ_LWEY01000119.1:0-838 GCF_001634935.1 Oleiphilus sp. HI0043
TAGCCCCTTACTTTAATGCGTACGTAATCTGACACTGTTGTTGCTCCATTAATGATAGAAGTCCGTGGAAGCCTTCGGGCGTCCGATTAATAGGTAAAAATAGTCTAGCGTATATTATTAGGTAGTGCTAACTAGAGGCAGAAGAGTAGATGTATAGCAGGAAGAGTACCGTGCACCAAGTCTCAAACAGAGGCGGGTGCACGGTCATACAGAGCTTATTTGCTTAGTGTCGGAAGTGACGCATTCCGGTAAATACCATTACCAAACCGTGCTCATCAGCTGCATCAATGACTTCTTGATCACGCATTGAACCGCCTGGCTGGATGACACAACTAACGCCGGCATTTGCGGCATTGTCTATGCCGTCTCTGAATGGGAAGAAGGCATCTGAAGCCATCATAGAGCCTTTCACGGCAAGTCCGGCATGCTCAGCTTTGATTGCTGCGATGCGTGCTGAATTGACACGGCTCATTTGCCCGGCACCAATACCGATAGTTTGAGCGCTCTTACCGTAAACAATCGCATTGGACTTAACCATTTTAGCAACTTTCCAGGTGAATAAGAGGTCATCAATTTCTTCGTCTGTTGGCTGGCGCTTGGAGACAACAGTCAAATCTTCCTTACTGATCATGCCTAAGTCACGATCTTGCACCAGTAAGCCGCCATTGACGCGCTTATAATCGAAAGATGCTGCGCTGTCAGAAAATGCACCGCACTCTAGGAGGCGGACATTTTTCTTAGCGGCTACGGCTTCTTTCGCTTCGGCGCTAACGCTCGGAGCAATAATAACTTCAACAAACTGTCGGTCGACGATAGTTGTCGCGGTTTCCGCATCAAG
>NZ_LWEY01000120.1:0-847 GCF_001634935.1 Oleiphilus sp. HI0043
GCAACGCCTTTAGACTCAAGATGTCTACCTAGACCAGCTTCATCTCTCCAGATACCGGTATTATCAATAACGATTGCATTATTGATTCCGTATTGCGTGTAGTCGACCTGATCCGGACCGCCAGAATAAATTACCTGGATAGCATTTCCGTTAGCGATCAATAGATTGTTTTCAGAATCGACCGTGATTGTACCTTCGAATGGGCCATGCACCGAGTCTCGACGAAGCAAGCTGGCGCGTTTCTCTAGATCGTTTTTAGCACCGCCATCGCGAACGACAATTGCACGTAAACGCAGATTATTTCCACCGCCCGCTTTCTCAATCAAAATACGCGCAAGTAAGCGACCGATTCGACCAAAACCGTACAACACGACATCTTTGGTATTTTCAGAAGCTGCTTTGCTAGCCTCTTCACTGTAGCCACCAACAACGTCGGATAACTCTGCTTTGACAAACTCTTCTAAACTAACATCATTGGTTTGTTCAGCAAAGCGAACGGCGAGCTTACCAACGTCAACACGAGCATGACCAAGCTCAAGCTCATCCATCACCTTTAATACCGCATAAGTATCGTGGACAGATAATTCTTTCTCTTCCACCTGGCGAACGAAACGATGTGACTTAAGAATTCCGATTACTGACTGGTTAATAACAGCACGACCATAGATGGACGTAACAATATTATTACGACGGTACAAACGACCAATTAATGGAATCATCGCCTCTGCAGTCGCTTCACGACTCTTCCAATCTGAAAAACAGTTATCAATCACTTCATTGCTCACGCTTAACACCTCTATTTGTTTATGCGTCAAATCAGGGCCGCTATTATCCAGATATATAGTTC
>NZ_LWEY01000121.1:0-685 GCF_001634935.1 Oleiphilus sp. HI0043
ACATGCTTAAGCCTTTGTGGCCCAAGCCTGGATCAGGGTTAGTACGCGCTAGTGTTAACAAAACGCCAGCTTTACCGCCAAAAGTACACCATGTTTTCGCGCCGTTAAGTACCCAACCACCGTCAACTTTTTCAGCTTTTAGTTTCATGCCTGCAACGTCAGAACCAAAATCTGGCTCGGTAATGGCAACTGCGCAGGATGGGTCAGCCCAAGCTAGCTTTGGCAGCCAATATTGTTTCTGTTCTTCAGTACCACCGGCCATGAGAGCTTTAGAAAGAATCTCAGGACGTGTAATCAAACTACCTGCTGCGGCTAAAGAGCCACGAGACAGTTCTTCAGTTACAACGATCATGCCCATGTTATCTTCACGGTCGTCTGGCTGTAAGCCGTCGTAGCGCTCTGGAATAGACAAACCGAAACAGCCCATTTCAACCAATGGCTTTAGAATTTCATCAGGAACCATCAAATCTTCGCGATGAATATGCTCTGCTTTTGGCATGACAACGTCTGTTGCAAAGCGCTGGAATGATTCACGCATGATTTCTTTATCTTCATCAAGTAAAGGATCAGTTGTGCAGCCATCTTGACCTAGCATGATTTTACCAAGCTCAACAAGTTTAGCAGTTTGCAGGTAGGTGTCGCAGAAATCCACAACAGCATCGTTGTCAAAGCTTTCAGCAAACTG
>NZ_LWEY01000122.1:0-702 GCF_001634935.1 Oleiphilus sp. HI0043
CCTGACCTAACTACTTTAGGAAAAGTAATTGGCGGTGGTTTTCCGGTCGGCGCTTTCGGTGGCCGTACAGATATTATGCAAGCGATAGCGCCTACAGGCCCAGTCTACCAAGCCGGTACTTTATCGGGTAATCCGCTCGCCATGGCAGCCGGTCTAGCTATGCTGAATGCGATATCCGAGCCAGGTTTCTATGAAGCGCTAAGTCTGCAAACCACGAAACTGGTAGACGGCTTAAAAGCAGCTGCTAAAGAAGCCGGTGTGCCAATGACCTTTAACCAGGTGGGTGCAATGTTTGGTTTCTTCTTTACCGAAGCAGAGCAAGTTTCTCGCTTTGATCAAGTCATGGAATGTGACTTGCCTCGTTTCAAGGCTTTCTATCATGCGATGTTAGAAGAAGGTGTTTATCTTGCGCCGTCTGCGTTTGAAGCTGGCTTTGTTTCAAGCGCGCACAGCGATAAGGAAATTGAAGCAACAGTTGAAGCAGCACGAAAAGTGCTCAAGTCTCTTGCTTAGTTTTCTGTAAAACCTTCTAAAATAGTATTCAGAAATAACAGGCCTTTGTCCGTCGTACATAGGCCTTCTTCCTTCATCAAGCCCCTTGTCTTGAGTTCCGTTAACATAGGCTCTAAGACGCTGAGTTCCAGGCCCGTACGCTGAGATAGTAGTGAAGCTGGCACACCTTTCGTCAGACGTAGAACATTC
>NZ_LWEY01000123.1:0-818 GCF_001634935.1 Oleiphilus sp. HI0043
TTCAAACAAAGCACCCATTGATACGCCAAGTACACCTAAACACTTAAGCAAAAAAAATGCCCAGATTCTAAGAGAAGAAGCTGAGCATACTGATGATTTGAAACTAAAAAAGATTTTACTTCAGTTAGCCAGACATACTGATTAGCAGATTAGTATCAATATATCCGGCTCGCTGGTTTTCTCTTATGCAGCCACTTAAGCAGCTAACACTGGCTTCATATATGAAATTGGAGCTGTACTTGCGTCTTCGAAAGTATTCACTTCCCAAGCATCGGTTTCCTTGATGAGTTTTCGCAGCAACTTGTTGTTCAAGTCATGACCAGACTTGTAACCTTTAAACTCACCAATCAAGCTATTGCCCAATAAGTATAAGTCGCCGATAGCATCCAAAATTTTGTGTTTTACGAACTCATCGTCATAACGCAAACCATCTTCGTTCAAGACCTTGTAGTCATCAACAACAATTGCGTTATCGAAACTACCGCCTTGAGCTAGATTCATTGCTTGCAAACGTTCAAAGTCACGCATAAAACCAAAAGTCCGGGCACGGCTTACTTCTTTTACAAACGAGGTGCTCGAGAAATCAATCGCCGCATCTTGAGTACCCTGATGAAAAACAGGGTGATCAAAGTCAATTGAAAAGCCAACTTTGAAGCCATTAAAAGGCACAAACGTCGCTTTCTTACCGTCTTCTTCGATCGTCACTTCTTTGGTGATGCGAATAAACTTCTTAGCCGCTTCTTGCTCTTCAATTCCCGCAGACTGGATTAGAAAAACAAAAGGACCAGCACTACCATCCATAATGGGTACTTCTTCAG
>NZ_LWEY01000124.1:0-734 GCF_001634935.1 Oleiphilus sp. HI0043
TCAAGGAAAAGAAAATGCCGTATTAATGACACTAGAGTTATCGGTCGACCTTCAAGTCTAAATTTTTCTCTTGCTGCGAAAAAATACTCAGACGTTTATAATCACAGAAATTTTTATTAAGGCTGGTTTTCGGACTGGCATGCCGAAATCTTAAGGTAAGTATTCTTAATGTCACAAATAACAGATGAAATCTCCACGCGTAGAACCTTTGCGATTATTTCTCACCCTGATGCGGGTAAGACCACCATTACTGAAAAAGTCCTGTTATTTGGCGCGGCGATTCAAAAAGCCGGTACCGTGAAAGGGAAGAAAAGCGGTCAGCATGCAAAGTCTGATTGGATGGAAATGGAAAAGGAGCGTGGTATCTCGGTAACGACCTCGGTGATGCAGTTTCCATTTAATAAATGTCTGGTTAATTTGCTTGATACGCCGGGGCACGAAGATTTCTCGGAAGATACTTATCGAACCTTAACTGCGGTTGACTCTAGTTTGATGGTGATTGATTCAGCCAAAGGTGTAGAGGAACGTACAATCAAATTAATGGAGGTTACGCGTCTTCGTGACACGCCTATTGTAACCTTTATGAATAAGCTCGATAGGGATATTAGAGATCCGATAGAGTTAATGGACGAAGTGGAAGACGTTCTAAAGATTGCGTGTGCACCAATCACCTGGCCTATTGGCATGGGTAAAGAGTTTAAAGGTGTTTATCACTTATATAAGGATGAGACAGT
>NZ_LWEY01000125.1:0-1953 GCF_001634935.1 Oleiphilus sp. HI0043
AATCGAAGTAGCGATTCGTTCCTATAATATTCCTTTTGAGTGGCCGCCTGAAGTTCAACAAACTGTCGATACACTCAAATCAGAAGTTCTCGATAGTGACAAAGCCGGGCGTATTGATATCAGGCATTTGCCCCTTGTTACGATTGATGGCGAAGATGCGCGAGACTTTGACGATGCTGTGTATTGTCAACGAAATGGAAGCGGCTGGAAGCTCTATGTTGCGATCGCTGATGTTAGCCACTATGTACGCCCTGAGTCACCGTTGGATGTCGAAGCAAATAACCGCGCAACCTCGGTTTATTTTCCCGACCATGTTGTGCCGATGTTGCCTGAGGTTTTATCTAATGGTTTGTGTTCCCTTAATCCTAGAGTTGACCGCTTATGTATGGTCTGCGAAATGGATATTAACGCTGAAGGTTCAGTCCTTAAGAGTCGTTTTTACGAAGGGGTAATGCACAGCCACGCGCGTTTGACCTATAACCAGGTTGGAACCATTCTGGAAGAGCCCGACTCAAGTGATGGCATTCAACTTTGTGAAGATTTTGCTGATCGACTTCCCGAGCTGCACGAACTGTATGGTTTATACCAAGTGCTGGTCAGTCGTCGTAAAGATCGTGGTGCTATTGATTTTGAAACGGTTGAAACCAGAATTATTTTTGGTGATGAACGAAAAATTGATGCGATTGTACCAACTGAGCGTAATGATGCTCATAAAATCATAGAAGAGTGCATGCTCTGTGCAAATGTAGCGACAGCAGAGTTTTTATCGCGCCATAAGCTACCAACCTTGTATCGAATTCACGAGGGGCCGACAGCACAAAAACTAGAGAATGTGCGTTCATTTCTAGGTGAACAAGGTTTGCAGTTGATGGGCGGTGAAGATCCATCGCCTTCTGACTACCAACAAATTATGGCGGATATTCAGGATCGTCCTGACTTCAGCGTTCTACAAACCGTCTTATTACGCTCTATGAGCCAAGCAGTCTATGGGCCTGAAGAGAAAGGTCACTTTGGTTTGGCTTATGAACACTACGCTCACTTTACTTCACCTATCAGGCGTTATCCTGATCTATTAGTTCACCGTGCTATCAAGTCTGTTATTTATTCTGCTAAGAATAATGATTTTGACGACGTAGGTATTGCTGCGGATGCTCAGGCTCCTGAGTTAAGAAAAGCGTATAAATACCCATATGACCTAGCGAAAATGCTGGTTCTTGGTGAACACTGCTCGATGGCTGAGCGACGTGCTGATGAGGCGACGCGTGATGTAATGAGCTGGCTTAAGTGTGAGTACCTACAGCAACACTTGGGTGAGGAGTTTGAGGGTATTATCTCTGCCGTGACGGGCTTTGGCTTCTTTGTAGAGCTAGCTGATTTATATGCTGAAGGTCTAGTTCATGTCTCGACTTTAGACAGTGATTATTATCAATTTGATGCAGCGAAGCATCGCCTGATCGGTGAACGCTCAGGTAAGCGCTTTGGTCTGGGTGATAGGGTGCTTGTTCAGGTCTCAAACATCAATCTGGAAGAGCGCAAGGTTGACCTGGTTCTAGTGAGCTCAAGTTCCAAGTCACGTGACAAATTGCGCCCTAAGAAAGGTAAGCCCAAAAGCGGTAGCAAGCGCGACAGTCAGGACAAGCGGAAGGCAGGTGAGCGGCGTAAAGAAGCGGATAGACGTCAGGGAAGTGATAAACCTAAGGTTAAATCCCGAAATGGCGCAAGAAAGAAAACCGAGCGTCCGGTAAAAGCCAAGTCAAGAAAGCCGAAGTCTTCTTCAGAGTTGAAGACAGAAGAGCCTCAAGAGCTTAAATCTAGCCAGCCTTTAAAGCGCAAGCCAAGCAAGCTAGAAGCTTTAAAAAGCAAGCAAGTAAAAAAGCCCTTAAAGAAAATTAACAAGGTAAAATCAGACGCTAATTCAGAGCCGGTGACGCCAGCAATTAGAAAGCGCAAAGT
>NZ_LWEY01000126.1:0-835 GCF_001634935.1 Oleiphilus sp. HI0043
CTTACCAAGGAATCTCATACAATTCCATGCGCTTTTGTCGCATTTGCTAGGCAGTTAGCGCTTCGATCTAAAAATATTAACTCAAAACGCCTTCTGAAGAATTAAAACTATCCCTCACTCACAAAAAACCGCCCTGCACTTTTCGGTGCAGAGCGGTTTAAGATAGAGATCGGCCTTCAAACCATGAGGCCGATATTGATTAAGCGCTTATTTAGTCGCAGCCTTCTTAATACTTGATTCAACTACCGCTACAACACGACGGTTAGCCGCTCTACCTTCAGATGTAGCATTATCAGCAATAGGCTGCTCCTCACCAAAACCTACAGACTTAACACGAGCAGCAGGCAAACCAAACTTATCAGTCAAAACCTTACTTACAGAATCTGCACGACGCTGCGATAAAGCTTTGTTGTATGCATCATTACCGCGATCATCAGAGTGCCCTTCTACGGTCACAACAGTTTTCTCAAACTGCTGCATAAACTCGGCAACTTTCTCGATTTCCGGGTAGTTATCCTTAGAAAGTATAGAGCTATTTGACGGGAACTTGACATCCATCTGGATAGAAACAGTTTCTGTCAGCATGACGGGACATCCCGACGCATCGACCTTAAACGCAGCATTAGTACCCGCGCACTTATCGATGTTGTCCGCTACGCCATCTTTGTCAGAGTCTTTGATCACTACCTTTTGAACTGGCGCTGGCTTAACTTCCTCTTTAACGGGAGCAGGCTCTTGCTTCTGAACCACTTGCTTAACAGGAGTGATGACAGGTGCTTCCACCATCATTGCTGGCGCGACATCACGACCAAATGCATAACCAACAGCTAAGCGA
>NZ_LWEY01000127.1:0-740 GCF_001634935.1 Oleiphilus sp. HI0043
TTTTATGAGTTTGCAATGCCGCTAATGGCAAAGCTAGGCTTTCCAACACTATTCTGTCATAAGCTTGAAGTGGCTGAAGATGGAAAGATTACTGACTATGTTCTTCGCCAGAAAGACCCTAAGCGTCAGTCTGTTAGAGCCTTCCAATTATTGAACTATCGTGTAATTGCAGCAGGCGACTCTTATAATGACACAACTATGCTGAAGCAGGCTGAAGCAGGCATCCTGTTTAAGTCACCTCAGAATGTGATCGATGAGTTTCCTCAATTTCCAGCAGTTCATGAATATGCTGATCTTCAGGCAGAGATTTTAAAAGTTAGCCTGACGCAAAATTCCTAAGCAATAAGTTCCGGGCTTAGTGACTACGCAATAGTTCCTCAGCCCTGGTTTTTTATTGGCGAATACCCTCTGCTGACCTACAATGGTTGCAGCATATAAATTTCACCTAATGAGCATTTTAATGACCAAGAAGCCAGATACTGATCTACAACATACTCCTGTCAGCGAAAGCGATCTTGACGAAAGCTTACAAGCTGAAAGTAGTGCCACGGCTCCTGTTGGTGAGCGCCTACAGAAGGTTCTTGCGCAAGCCGGCCTTGCTTCTCGCCGTGAGCTAGAACGCTGGATTAGTCAGGGCCGAGTGAAGGTAAATGGTGAAGTTGCTTCATTGGGCTTGCGGGTTGTACCAAGTGATAAAGTTTATGTAGATGATCGTTTTGTAAAAATGCCTAGAAGGTCTG
>NZ_LWEY01000128.1:0-952 GCF_001634935.1 Oleiphilus sp. HI0043
ATATTGCCAAGCCTTTTTATCAAGTCGAGCAGGAAATTACGGCTCAGCTTGAATATCAAAGTGTGAAAAATCTAAAGGAGCAGTTGCTGGCATCGCTTCAAAAGAGTGGTGATTTGGCAATTCTTCCCAGTCAATAAGGTTTTTTAAACGATATTGGTCCATTGCAAGAGACCTTGGCTGGTTATCCTTTGTACGACCGACTATACTAGCGCCCGTTCAAATTTTGGGTATTGAATCTACGTTGTGAGCTATGTTGGACAAGTTATACCATAAGCAGAAGTTTGCTCAGGCAAGCATAGAGAGTATGTATCGAGTATTTACAGTACCCGAAGCACCAGACTCTACTCTTAGCCGTATTGATAAAGACGTTTCTAATAATCTTGCAGGATTTATGCAGGACCATATCGTCGCGGTCGAACATGATTTGCAAGAAATGGAAAAAGACTTTTCTGATCCCAGGATTCCTGAAAAGCCCATTTTTGTATCCGAACATACTCAATTTCTTCTAGATAAAATAGTTGCGCAGTCTGTTCACACCTCATCGCCTAGCTTCGTTGGTCATATGACCTCTGCTTTACCTTATTTCATGTTGCCGCTTTCCAAGATCATGATTGCGCTCAACCAGAACCTGGTAAAAACCGAAACCTCGAAAGCGTTTACGCCCCTAGAGAGACAGGTGCTCGGGATGTTGCACCGCCTGGTATACGCTGAAGACAGTGATTTTTATAGCAAGTGGATGCACGATGCAGGGCATGCATTGGGGGCAATGTGCTCAGGCGGCACCATTGCCAATATCACAGCTCTTTGGGCGGCTCGAAATTTAGCCTTTCCACCCGAAGGAAACTTCAAGGGCGTTGCCCATGAAGGCTTATTTCGAGCGATTAAGTACTATGGTTATGATGGTGCTGCAATCGTGGTCTCAAAAAGAGGGCATTACTCTTTTAGCAAAACA
>NZ_LWEY01000129.1:0-882 GCF_001634935.1 Oleiphilus sp. HI0043
AGCATGATGCCCATAGCTGGTATTGGTTAAATTGAACTTATCGACATCGATATAAATCAAAGTCGCTTTACTTTGATTAGTAACAGCACCGGAAATACTTTGTTCTAAGCCGCGTTCAAATGCCTGACGATTAAGTAAACCTGTCAATACATCACAACTAGACTGGCTAGCAAGTTCTTCGTAAACAGACTGAACCATTTGATGTAAGCCTTGGTCAACCAAGGGCACTTCATCGTTATCAACAAAGCTTGCTTTATTAGCTTTAAACAGTTCGACCAACTTATCCAAAGGCATATCTTCATCTTTCATGCCTTGGCTATCAACAAATACGAACCGGAAAGACTCACTTCCTGACCAGGCGAGGCGCAAGCATCTGGCACGCCCTTGATCATCTTTTATTTCAACCCATTCACCAACTTTCATCGTCACTACGCGCTTATGCCAATGAGAAGCTTGTGGGTCCTGACCCTGATCTGGACGCAGGTCTTTAATCTCTTTTTCAGTTTTCTCGTAAGGCCATTCGTATCGATCAATCTTGACGAGCAGCGGATCAACATCATGGAACAAACAATCTTCCAGTCGCTGCAATACCGTCTCATATCCAACAGGCCCAACAATTGTTAACTCTTTTGTGATTAGTTCTAATATAGAAGGCGCTTCCAACTCCATTTCTAGTTCAACGGCCCATTGGTCACTATCATCAACCTCTTCACCCAACCACGATAAAAGTACATCTACAACATTTAATGCTTCGGTATAGCCTTCACTTGTTTCGCCATCGCGAACAGCGACTAAGGCCAAATGCTCACGCCACCCGGCTTTATCAAGAAGCTCCATCAGTACAACCGGAACTGACTGTCCCTGCAAAAGTTCATTAAGGTC
>NZ_LWEY01000130.1:0-821 GCF_001634935.1 Oleiphilus sp. HI0043
CACCTTCTAAAAAGAAAGAGGAATATGAACATGAAACAATTAACCTACTCAAGAAACTACCTACCTCAGCCTACGGTATTGGTGGCGTTTATTATTGTGGCGATGCTATTCAGCTCGCTTAGCTATGCGGGTGGAAGGAGTCACCGTTCAATCGACTTTGCTCGCGTAGTGAAGGTGGAGCCGATTATTAAAACCATTGAAAAAAGAATTCCCGAAGAGGAATGTTGGACTGAACAGGTTCGATATGATGATTATCCTAGAAGTGAGCATTCACATACTAGTACTATTCTTGGCGGTATTATTGGTGGCGCAATTGGTAATGCTGTAGGGCACCGAAGCAAAAACAAGAAGATTGGTACGGCTGTGGGTGCAATATTAGGGGCCTCAGTGGGGAGCGATATCGCCTCGAATGAGCGTCGTCGGTATAAAACAAGGTCACACTACCGTGATGAACAGCGCTGCGAAACCCGGCATCGTATAAGCTATGAAGAGAAGGTGCTCGGCTACCATGTATGGTATCGTTACAAGGGTGAAAGATATAAGACCCGAATGGATCAGAAGCCGGGTAAGAAAATAAAAGTGCGTGTCAGGGTGGAACCTTTTTAGAAGGGAGCTGTGACACCGAAAGAAGCCTCGTTAGTTGGCAACGTTCGCAAAGGTGATTGCTATGAAACTCGTAAAACTTTTTTTGTCCGCCGTGTTGCTGGTGTGCTTATCCGCAAACCTGGTCGCAGAGACAAAGAATGAGAGAATTGGTCGAGATCAAGCAATTGCCCTTGTTCAGGAAAGGTTCGAAGGAAAGGTCCTGAAAGTTCAGCTCA
>NZ_LWEY01000131.1:0-701 GCF_001634935.1 Oleiphilus sp. HI0043
CGTAATATCTCGGGAATCCCACCGTTTTTATCGGCAAGGCCATCATTGCTAGACATGCGCTCGACAGCAGGTTGAAGTGTACCGTTTGTTTTCTCACTATCTACTGCCTTGTTAACCAACAAGCTCTGAAAACCCATACCTAGACTCCTGTGTTTTTAGGCAGGATAGTAATTCAGTGTGAAGCAAATGTGACGCTTTGGTGTCAGTTTGATGTCAATGGGATCACCACGGAACACAGTTGATAAACTTGACCCTAACCCGGTAGCCCTTTAAATTGCTTGCCTACTCATACGAATTCGCCACGAACAAGAGAGCCAAAATGAAATATATCGACACCCCAAACTTCGGCGCACCTGATGTCATGCAAGTTGCTGAAGGCGAACGCCCTGGCATTCAAGAAAATGAAGTACTGGTGAAGGTAGCAGCAGCCGGCGTTAATCGCCCTGACGTGATTCAGCGACAAGGCAACTACCCGGCCCCAAAAGATGCGTCACCCATATTGGGTTTGGAAGTAGCCGGTGAAGTGGTCGAAGTCGGTTCTGCCGTTACTACCTTAAAACAAGGCGATAAGATTTGTGCACTCACCAACGGTGGTGGCTATGCCGAGTATGTAAATGTACCAGAAAGCCAATGTCTACCCGTTCCTGAAGGCTACTCAATGGTGGAAGCAGCAGCCTTGCCAGAAACCTTCTTTACAGTGT
>NZ_LWEY01000132.1:0-2205 GCF_001634935.1 Oleiphilus sp. HI0043
TTGTTTTGGAATCTACTATGATGAACGTCTTAACAATGCCTGACAGATTAACCAAGAGTCAGATAAAAGAAAGTTTTTATAGAACCTACAAGCTAGTAAACCGAGTCACTAACGGAGTGAGTACCGGCGAGGTTTTTAAGCAGGGTGAGAGAGTTGCTTATTGTGAGGGTTTAGATAGTGATGAACCATTTCAATACCTCAAGGGTGTTGTTGACAGTCATATCAGGAACGAAATTAGACTGAGAGAAAATAGCATGCCTGACCTAACAGCATGGTATCGCGCAATTTGTGAGACCCTTCCAATTGAAAGCCGCAAAACGAACGACATTATCTGTGAACTTTTTAAAGCAGGTCGCGAGTATGTTTCGCTAAGTGACTTGGCTGGGAAAGCCGAGATATCAAATACCTCTGAATTATGCTTTTTGTTGTCAAATTTAGCACGAAAAATGTGTGACTCTATACCTTATGAACCGCCCTGCCAGGGTGATGGTCGCGATGCATACCTGGCCTTAATTTGTGATAGTTCTCCTTTAGGTGATAGGGTTAGACTTAATTGTCTCTTTAGTACTATATTTAAGGACTATTGGCATAAATAGGTTAGCTCGCTGGCCTTAACATAGGCGACATCATGGACATTGAGTTATTACGTACATTTTTGGAAGTAAAGAATACGCGTCACTTTGGTAAAGCGGCTGAACACTTATACCTTACCCAAGCAGCGGTCAGTGCTCGTATCAAACAATTGTAAAATGTATTAGGTGCGAAGCTTTTTACTCGCTTTAGGAATAACTTACAATTAACGGTGACAGGTGAGCGCCTTATTAATCATGCCGAAACAATTATCATTGCATGGGAAAGAGCTCGCCAAGATGTATCGCTACGAAAGAAACAAAAACACGTAATTTCTCTCGGTGCCACAACAGGTCTTTGGGACCTGGTGCTGCAAGACACATTGCACCGACTTCATCGCGATTTTCCAGAAATGGCATTGAGGACGGAAGCGCACAATCCAGATATCTTAACCCGGCACCTAATGGAACGTACATTGGATGTGGCGCTTATTTATGAACCAGCGAAACTCAATGACTTGGTATCTATACCCATAACCCCCGCCGAACTGATTTTGGTTAGCACGAATGCTGACGCAACAGCAGAGGAGGCAGTCCAGCAACGTTATATTGCCATTGATTGGGGTTTGTCGTTTCAAATGAGTTTTACTCAGGTGTTTTCAGATAATATATCACCTATTCTTCATACTACGCTTTCACGAATAGCGCTTGAATTTATGCTTGAATTTGGCGGCAGTGCCTATTTACCATACCGTTTAATTGAACCCTATATCGACAAAAGCCTTTATCAAGTTGCCGATGCGCCGGTCATTGCTAGACAAATCTTTGCGTGCCATCATCGAGAGAACATTCATACGAACGAGATAGAAAACATTCTCAATGTTATTAGGGCGCTTGAAATGCCTGTAGAAGACGCTCCAGAGATTGAAGTGCCAGAAATAATAGAGATATAGAGGGTTATGACATGTTAAGTATTATCCAGCTCTCTGACGATGGTAAGAGTCAAGAGCTCGAAGCAATGTCGATTGATGATCTAATTTCCGGCGACTTACTCACGAGCCAAAAGCTGTGGATTGATCTTACGACCGAAGATCATGAAATAATTAAACGTTTGCTCACAGAGCTAAATATTGACCACCTTGCTATTGAAGATACCCTGCGAAAGAGCCACCCGTCAAAAATCGAGTTTTTTGACGAGCACTTATTTATTTTGTATCGCGGAATTCGTGCCATTGAAGATGATATATCTTTCCAACATCAGTCGATTGGACTCATTGTTAAAGACAACATTCTGGTTACTGTTCACCCGGTTAAATCGGTTGGGGTAGAGCAATCTAAAAAAGCCTTGCGTAAACTCAAACATATATCTCCTATGACGGTCGCTATTCAAATAATGAAAGCAGCATCGAGTGTTTACCTCGAGAAGTTGCTTAATTTTGATACTCAACTTAGTGAGATTGAGGAGCAACTCGAAAACAATGCAAATGACCAACAGTTGAAAGAGCTGACAAAGTTTAAGTCGCGGCTGGTAAAACTGACGCGGACATTTAATTATCATACGGACATAAGTGAAGGCTTACATAAAGAAAGTGATGAGTACGCATATTTCGACAAGGCAGCTTGCGAGCATGCAATT
>NZ_LWEY01000133.1:0-1344 GCF_001634935.1 Oleiphilus sp. HI0043
AGCTCTTCGGCCTCGGTTTCGCAGCGTGGCGATGAGGTGTTTCGGGTCGATAGGTTTCGTTAGAAAGTCATCGCCTCCAAGACTCATCGCGTGTAGCTGTTTGTTGACGTCATCTTCTGCAGAGAGGTAAATGATAGGTACGCTGTGAAACTTGTCTTGCTGGCGTATCACTCGGGCTAGCTCCATACCGGTACAGCCTGGCATGTACATATCCATGATAATTATCTCAGGCTGGAAATCCGCCAAGGCTACCAGGATATCCATCGGCTCGGTAATGATGTGAGGAATCATGCCGGCTTTGTGCAATATATTCTCAATGTACTTTGCTTGTGCTTTAGAGTCATCGACTACCAGAATACGGTATGGGTCCTGAATGTTGGCGTGCGTATATTGCTCAAATTTTTCTATTAGCTGGCCAGGGTCGATGGCTCGATAAAAAAACTCTTCGCCGCCTGTGCGCGATGCTTTTAGCCGGGTCTGAATGTCGTCAGTGCTCTCGCTAACATAAATAACTGGAATAGTTGTCTCGTGAGACTCCTGGATTACTTGAACGGCATCGATGCCAGCAAGCTTATGCCCGCCAAAATCTACATCGGCTACGATGGTCTCTGGCTTATCCTGCTTAGCTGCGTGAACAAAATCATCAACATCACTGAAGTTGATTGAACGAAAACCAAAGAACTCCAGCTGATTAATAATGCGGTTAGCGTACTCGGTGTTGTTTAGCGCGAGGTAAATCGGAGTGCGTAAAAAAGTACGTGGATTCGAGTGCGAGGTGTCGCTTCGCCCCCCTCCGGTATCACTCTTTCGCAAAGTGCACTCATTCAGCTCCTGAATAAAGGACTCAATTTTTTGTTGGCTGTCTAACGAAAGCGGGGCTTCAGGGTTAACATTGCTCAGTAGCTGGTTAATTTTTCGTGCCGAAGTCTCCTGGCGAGACATCTCAAAGCGGGTTGCAAAACGCTCTAGTTTTTCACTCGCATCATTTAAATCTTGAGTGCGATCCAGGTCTTCCCAAGAGGAGAGTTTGCACTTTTGATAGACATCTAATACAACTCTGGCTTGCGTCGTAACTCGTTTTGCAAACAGTTGTTTAAGTTTCTCTCGTTGGTTGTCCTGAGCCATTCCTTGATCCTAATGGAAGAATTCTTTTTGTAAACGCGAATCGTCTCTACATAATTTAGCATAATCCCCTGAATATGGAGGTTTTTATCGTCAAAAAATGTCAGGATGTGTAAGTTGATCTATTGTTATATGGAAGCAATGCCTACAGGCTGGCCATTATGATTTCTGTGGTGAAAGAGGTCGGGTCGTTTTTATACTTGGGCTTTGCTAATAAAAAGA
>NZ_LWEY01000134.1:0-814 GCF_001634935.1 Oleiphilus sp. HI0043
TAATGTAGACTTCATAACAATCACTTTACACTTAAGTCATTTGCATTACTGGGCTTGAGCCCGCAATTTTTTTATCTCAAAGGGTAGTTAATATAAAAGCTGGCGCCATCTCGCATCACTTCTACTTCCAAACTACCTTGCTCATAGAGACTTTTCATTAACTCTTTATCGCGCTGAATATCACCAAGGTTATGACCATTCACCGAGCGTATCACATCACCCTTGTTAAGATTTAGCCCCGACAACATTGGGTTTCCACCTTGGTAAACATACCCCTCTGAAGAAGCTTTCAGCCCAACTGAGCCCAATGCAGCGACAGGATCTTCCTGTAAGCGCTCTGCAGCCTCATCCATAAATTGCTGAGGCGTTTCTACTGATTCCACCCTTGCTCTTCTTTTCGGCTGGGCTTTAACCGGCGTTACCTTAGAAAAACTGCTACTGCCTTTGATGCTCTTCTTTTCTTCAAAAGCCAAAGTTTCTAGCCTTCCGTTACGCCTCAAGAGAATACGATCACTATATACCTCTTCCAAAGTGGCCCTGCCTGGTAGGGCATCACCTATGCCATAGTAATCCGCCTTCTTGCCAATCTCTTCTACTATAGCACCCGATGCGCCAGCCTGCTCTGACATAAAAACACCTTTTAATGCTAACCTTAAGCTGGTCTTAGGCGCTTCTTTTGGTTTATCCTGCTTTTTAACTACCTGTTTTCCTACTTGTCCGAATAAATGATAGTCAGCTAACCTGGCATCTCGCCCCTGGCTTTTCTTAGCTGTAACAACTTTATTCTGAGGCAACACTAAAGCGCGCTCATCCG
>NZ_LWEY01000135.1:0-1254 GCF_001634935.1 Oleiphilus sp. HI0043
TTAAGGCTATTCTAAATGCTTTGCGTCATCTTGGTTTAGCTGAAGAAACGATTACATTAAAAGCTTTGAAAGAACTAAAAGGCCTGATGATTACTCTCGGACATTGTGAGGACTTAGTTAAACTAGGTGTGAAATCTGAGCGTGCATCGATCTTTGCAGCCGGCTTTTCCATACTCTACTCATGCTTTAAGGTACTGGGCATCAAAGAAATGGAGTTCACATCGGGCGCGCTTAGGGAAGGTTTGCTGTATGACATACTAGGCCGGATTCAGCATGAGGATGTCAGAGAACGTTCACTTCAATCGATGCAGGCTCGCTATGCTATTGATGTTGAACACGCTGAAAGAGTAGAGAAAACAGCGCTTCATGCATACAAGCAAATTGCTTCGTATTGGGATATAGCCTTACCGCAATGTGAAAATCTACTACGTTGGGCAAGCCGGGTTTTTGAGGTTGGGCACTCTATTGCTCATGCACAATACCACCGGCATGGTGCTTATCTCGTTTATCACTCTGACCTACCAGGTTTCTCGAGATTAACTCAGCTGCACCTTTCTGTGATAGTACGTACTCACAGACGGAAATTTAGTGATGAGCCTTTTATTGGAATGAGTAAACAGGAAACGCAAACACTGAAGCGCCTGTGCACAATATTCAGACTGGCGGTTGCGCTGACAGCAGAACGTAATCAAGCTGAAACGGATTTCACCCTAAGGGCTCAGGACGAGTGCTTATCCCTTAGTATGGGGAAAGGCTGGTTTGAGGCAAATCCCTTAAATACGTCGATCTTGGAGTTAGAGCAAGACTTGTTACGTAAGCAGGGCTTTCTTCTACTGCTAGCTAAAGATTGACGACTTTCCAACTACACGAGATTCTTAATGATTGTTTTAGGTATTGAGTCATCTTGCGATGAGACCGGTGTTGCTTTATATCATAGTGAGAAAGGTTTGCTTGCACACCAGTTATATTCCCAAGTAGAGATGCATGCGGACTATGGTGGTGTTGTCCCGGAATTAGCTTCTAGAGATCATGTAAGAAAAACCATTCCTTTAATAGACGCTATTCTCAAAGAAGCTGGGCTAGAGAAGGGCGATATTGATGCGATTGCCTATACTGCAGGGCCGGGATTAGTAGGAGCGCTGATGGTCGGTGCTTCCATTGCGAATGCCTTAGCGATGGCGCTTGATATCCCCATTATCGGTGTACACCACATGGAAGGACACTTACTGGCGCCGATGCTAGAAGATAGTCCAC
>NZ_LWEY01000136.1:0-1187 GCF_001634935.1 Oleiphilus sp. HI0043
TACGCGAATACTCAAACTCCCTTGAAACCAGCTTGTCTTCTTCGGACTCGTTGTTCCGAGACAATAGATTACCCTTTTGATCAACAACAGTAACTTTGCTCATATCCATTTCCGGCACACTTCCGGCGACGAGATTAACAATCGAGTCAACCTGCTCACGTGTCACTGGCCGCATAGAAGAGGTCTCGATCAAAACTGATGCACTAGGTTCTCTTGAGTCACGAACAAACACCGACCTCTTCGGAATAGCCAAATGAACTCTGGCGCTACGGATATTTCTGAAACTGGATATTGATCGCGCCAGCTCACCTTCCAGGCCTCGCTTAAATCGTGTCGACTCCATAAACTGGCTAGTACCCAAGGCCTGATCCTGGTCAAGGATCTCATAGCCGACACTGTTATCGCTTGTAATGCCATTCGCTGCCAGCTTCATTCTTGCTTCATGAACCCTGCCCGCTTCAACAAGCAATATGCCGGTACGGTGATCCATCTTGAAGTCAACACCATTCAAGTTAAGAATGCTTGAAACTTCTTCCAGGTCCTGAGCTTCTACCGAGCTCATCAACGGCTGATAGTCCGGCTCCTGAAGCCATAAAACAAGCGCCAAACCGAGGGCAACACTCGCGGCCAAACCTACCATCAAACCTACTTGCCGAAAGATTCCAAGCCGGTTTATACCGGTCATCAAGTCACTTTCAGTGCCGACAACGTCAGGCTCACCCGAGATACCACCCACCTGAGCGGGCAATGCTGAGTCTGTACCTGTATCTGTGGGTGCGAGTGCCATAAGTTAACCTTTTACTAAAATCCAAATAAGCAGTGCTTGTTCAAATACCAATCATTACAAACGAGAAGCAAACACTTAAACCGGCATTTTCATAATATCCTGATACGCCTGTACAACCTTATTCCTTACTTGCGTCAACGCCTGAAAAGATACCGATGCTTTCTGAGATTGCACCATTACCTGCGAAAGCGTAACGCTTGGGTCACCCTGCTCAAAAGCCTTAGCCATTTGACCCGCTTTTAATTGTGTATCATTGACCGAGCCAACCGCACTAGACAGCATGTCACTGAATTTAGGTGTTTGGCTCGCTTCCTGGGTGGCATTAATTTTTGTAGGAGATATTTCTTCAGTCTGAACCTGAGTTTTCTGAACCTGCGCACGCAGATTTTTCATCTCAGCC
>NZ_LWEY01000137.1:0-718 GCF_001634935.1 Oleiphilus sp. HI0043
ACTATGTTGTGACTTACTGGAACTAGAAGAAGGCCATAAGGTACTCGATGCCTGTGCCGCACCAGGCGGAAAAACCTGTGCGATCCTGGAATCCCAAACAGGTATTCACCTGACGGCGCTAGACTCTGAAGCAAGTCGAGCCGCAAAGATCGATGAAAACCTTAAACGACTAAATTTACAGGCAGAACTTAAGGTATCACGCGCCGAAGAGCTTGAGCAGTGGTGGGACGGTAAGCATTTTGACCGAATCCTGCTCGATGCACCATGCAGCGCCAGCGCAGTCATTCGACGCCACCCTGACATCAAACTATTGCGCAAAGAAGGTGATATAAAAGCATTGGCTGAACTTCAACTTCAGCTACTTACAAGCTTGTGGAAAACACTCAAACCAGGCGGGATATTGGTATACGCAACCTGCTCTATCTTCCCACAAGAGAATAGCCGAATTATCGAGCGATTCTTAAGACAGCAAGATCAGGCCGAATTATTCAAGATCGATGCACCCTGGGGGCAAGATACCGGGTTTGGTCGTCAATTATTCCCTCAAGAAAACGGTCATGATGGTTTTTTCTACGCCCGTTTAAAAAAACGCGGAAGCGAAATACCCGAATAAGAAGCAAGATTTATCAGATTAACCGTGTTTAGGGGATGAAAAGAGTCATTTTACTGAATTGGCGATTGACCCTAAATTTTGTCGGTATATTATAGCCCACGGGTC
>NZ_LWEY01000138.1:0-1004 GCF_001634935.1 Oleiphilus sp. HI0043
GGCTTGATCAAGGTGCTGACCATTCGGGCTGCTGAGCACAGGATTGCCAGCCATGACGATCATCATTTTTATCTGCTCATCACTAGGCAAGAGGATTTGGTCAGCCATGGTGCTGGCAGGCAATTCTCCACCAAATTCCGGTAGACCTGAAAGGCTCTGATAACGATTATAATGGCCTTTTTGGCCTGTCCATGCTGCTAGCTCAACCATATCTGCTGCGGGTTTGCTAAACATTAAACCGCCGCGCTCATCCATATGGTTTGTCAGAATATTTACCACATAAACTAACCAGGTCGCCAGGCCACCAAACTCCTGAGTTGAGGTGCCCATTCTACCGAACAGGCAAGCCCTTGGGGTGGTAGCCAGTTTGCGGGCTAGTGTTCTGATATCTTCGGCGGTAACACCTGTAATGCTGCTCACGTGCTCTGGGTTGAAGTCGGACGAGATAAGCTGTATTTCGGCGATCCCTTCAAGATGGCTTGATAGCCGGCCTGTCTCGATTAAATTCTCATTAAATAAAGTGTTAATAATTCCGAGTATCAGGAAGGCATCGGTACCGGGTTTGATGAATAAATGCTCGGTACTTGTTTTGACTGTTTCAGTCTTTCTTGGGTCAAGTAGAATCACCTCACCGCCACGCTTAATGATTTTCTTGAGCCTTGCTGAATAGTCAGGCGCGCTCATTAAACTACCATTTGATGCTGCCGGATTACTGCCGAGAAGAATAAACAAATCCATATGATCAATATCAGGCACTGGGAATAAATATTGATTCCCAAACAGTTCCAGATTTGCCTGCATATGCGGTAGCTGGTCATTGGAGGTGGCAGAAAATTTATTGCGGGTACGCAGTGCTTTCAGCAGCATTGGTGCAAATAGAATATTGCCGTGATGATGGGTGTTCGGATTACCAAGGTAGGCACCTACAGCATTTTTACCGTGCTGTTGTTGAATATCACCAATTTTGTTTGCAACTAAATCAAACGCTCTGTTCCAAGTGATGG
>NZ_LWEY01000139.1:0-672 GCF_001634935.1 Oleiphilus sp. HI0043
TACTGCCCGCACTGTGACGGACCGTTCTTTAAAGGTAAGGATGTTGCTGTTATTGGTGGCGGAAATTCAGGTGTTGAAGCGGCTTTGGATTTAGCTGGTATCGTAAAATCTGTCACAATCTACGAGTTTATGCCTGAATTAAAGGCTGACAAGGTCTTGGTTGAGCAAGCTAAAAAACGTGAGAATATTACTATTCTGCGTAATGTAGCGACCAAAGAAATCTTGGCTGAAGGTGGCAAGGTTGTTGCCTTAGCATACGAAGATCGTGATAGTGGTGAAATTAAGCGCCAGGAATTATCAGGCATTTTCGTCCAAATAGGCTTGGTGCCCAATAGTGGCTTCCTGGAAGGCATTGTAGAAATGAACGCCTATGGCGAGGTAATTGTAGACGCCAAAGGTCAGACTGACGTACCAGGAATCTTTGCCTGCGGTGACGTGACGACCGTGCCTTATAAACAGATCGTGATCGCTATGGGGGAAGGTGCCAAAGCTTCTCTTGCAGCCTTTGACTACTTGCTAATGCAAGGCTAGCCTAAAAAAGCCAGTCCCAGGTATATTGAGCCAATTGGGGCTGGCTTTGTTTTACTAGCGGTAAATCTTCTCTAGACTTTACTTTCTGCTCTGTTATGTTTGTATCAGACCATGACATAGCCAAGCAGACCCTTAATGAAA
>NZ_LWEY01000140.1:0-559 GCF_001634935.1 Oleiphilus sp. HI0043
TGCTCAACAATGATCGCAGAGGCTTTTGCTTCAATTCAGTATCCGATTCTTCCCTTGGTCAAGCGCAGCGAGCAACATGAAGTAAAAATCTATCGACGCAACCCCAAACTGTGCACCCCCAGTGATTTCGATTACTCCCCCTATTTCGACATCATCAAATACCCTTTTATGAATTTTGCCCAATCACAACCTCATTACCGCCTATTGCCCTGGGATACGGACAATATTCACTCAGAACACAAACCACACCGCTAAGTGCTGGAGTTCCAGCACAGGCTAATCTCTCGTCGGCTAAAAACCATATCAAAGGTTAGCACGCCAACTTAGAAGAAAATATCATTAAAAAATGCTTGTTTTTTGAGCGATCTGACTAATACTTTGAGTGTCTGATAAGCGAAGTGCAATTATCAGCAATGAAAGACTTTCATGGATACTACTCGCACTATTTACCGGATTCGTATCCCAGCGAATCCGGTTTTTTTGCTTGACCTGAATTAAGAACATACTTCTCTTAGGTAATCTCAAATCCAAGCGATTTAATCAATAACTCTGCTCATGA
>NZ_LWEY01000141.1:0-570 GCF_001634935.1 Oleiphilus sp. HI0043
AAGTGCTCGTATACCCCTTCACCGAACTCGCCGTAAGCTTGTTTAATCCACTTATGTAAAAAGTAGTTTTCTTGCTTTTCCAAAGCTTCCTGACTAATAGCTTGGTCGCGATATGCAAGTACGTGATCAGCCAGTTCAGTAATACCTTTGCGCTTTATTGCGCTGGTTAAAAATATATCTTTAACATTTGCTTGCTTTTTATCACCGGCATTTTCTACATAAATACTGGCTAATTTTAGACTCGATTTAAGCAAGTGCAGACTTTTTTTCGCTAAATTATCTTCATCACATTTATTGATGATAAAGGTGTCCGGGACTTCCATGATTCCGGCTTTCATAAACTGAACCTGATCGCCAGCCAATGGCTGCATTACCAGGCAGGTATGGTCGCTAAGTTTCTGAACTTCAATCTCACTTTGGCCGATACCGACCGTTTCAATGATGATCAGATCAAAAATTTTTCTTAGCAAGCGCGTTACGTGGAAGGTTTGCTTACTCATTCCACCCAAGTCTTGCTGCGAGGCTTGAGATCGGAAAAATAGTCGCTTGTCTTTTACCGGGAAAATTGTC
>NZ_LWEY01000142.1:0-726 GCF_001634935.1 Oleiphilus sp. HI0043
CATTAACAAGGGAGATAACCCTCCAAATGTTTTTTTATCTGGATCGGCTGTCGGTATATACGGTGATCAGGGCGATACGAAGCTAGATGAGGCCTTTGGGCTTGGGCCCTCAGACTTTGCTTCAGAACTGTGCTTTCATTGGGAGCAGTTAGCGCAGATGGCAAACAAAAGAATTCGCTGCGCTACCTTGAGAACGGGTATTGTCTTAGACGGTTCGGGCGGCGCGCTATCAAAAATGATTTTGCCATTTAAGTTGTGCCTTGGAGGGCCGCTGGGAAACGGAAAGCAGTACATGCCCTGGATTCATAATGTTGACGTAACCAGAGCGCTTGAGTATTTATTAGTAAATCAGACGACGCGTGGCGCGGTCAATTTAGTCGCACCTGGTGCCGTAAGAAATAAAGAGTTTTCTATCGCGCTTGCTCGTACATTAAAGAGAATTGCAGTACTTCCTGTTCCGGCATTTATCTTGAAAACCATACTCGGTGAATCATCTATTTTATTGCTTGGAAGTCAGAATGTAGTCCCAAAGAAGCTTCTAGAAAGTGGCTTTCAATTTCAGTATCCTCAGTTAAAGCAAGCCTTGGATGAGATACTTTGACTTTAAATCATGTCATTATGATCTAGTTTTGTGCTTGTCGCGTATACCTTGTAGAACTGTTAAAAATGCATGGCATGTAAGAGGGTGATGGGTATGAAAAAGCATAATGTTATTGTCTCCGACAA
>NZ_LWEY01000143.1:0-906 GCF_001634935.1 Oleiphilus sp. HI0043
AATCCTGATTGATAGATTCAATCTGAGCGGTACGGCTTTGCACGCGTTGCTCCAAGTAAAGATTGTTTTGTTCGAGTTCATCCTGAGCGGCCATAAAGTCGGTGATATCGTCATAAGTGGTGACATAGCCTCCATCGGGAAGAGGGTTGCCCTTTATCTCGATAACGTGGCCGTTATGATGCTTGCGTACAACACGATAAGGCTTTCCTTGCATCAAATGTTTAAGACGTCGTTGAACATGCTCGTCAATGGCCCCAGGCCCCAATAGTCCGCGCTCAGCATTGAAGCGAACCAAGTCAGAAACTGCAATTCCGATTTGCAGCATGCCTTGGGGATAGTTAAACATTTCTTCATAGCGACGATTCCAGGCAACCATATTGAGGTCTCCGTTGACGACGCTAATGCCCGAAGAAATATTATCGAAGGACGCGAATAAAATATCCTGATTGAAACGCAGTGCTCGGGTCGTTTCTTCAAAGATATTAACGACTTCTTCTACCGCCAGCTTCTGACCACTCCTTAGGCTTTCTATCATGGCCTGAGAGGAGGCAACGCCAACAATGCCAGATAAGGATTGTTGGGCTTTTTTGATCAGTCGAGCGTCGGCTGTATTACCGCTGGTATGGTCGTATTCACCAAAGAGTTTGTTAGTGATGCTGCTGCCAACAAACTGTTCCAAAAGTGAGCGCAGGTCGAAGGTGCTAATATCGTCATAATTTTGGTATTCCGAGGCACGTTTTTGGGNCTGGTTAGTAAAAGCCAGGGCTTGAATTCGGTCTGATAAAGTTGTTCTGTTTTGACGTGAAACGACGATAGTGGTGAGGATATTGGCGAGTAAGCTTAGAACCACACCTCGACTGAATTCATCGCTAAAGCTTAAACCAAAGAGAAACTCCGGGCGCAACC
>NZ_LWEY01000144.1:0-1441 GCF_001634935.1 Oleiphilus sp. HI0043
GCTAGATGAAGTGTCTAAGCAAAGTGTGGAGTTTGCCGAGATCGCGGGGGCGCAACACGCCTTTGATGTATTCTCTTCGCTACGCAGCGACTATGTATTATTAGGGGTTGCTGAGCGTCTTGAGCAATGGCATCGAGATTTTCTTAAGAAAAATAAAGGAAATTAAAGAAAACTCCTATTTAGCGACAAAATATGTCGCTCCGCTCCATATTATAGATCCTGTACTTACTTAGCAGCACACATTAAATGCTGCTGACCTATATCATCAGGAGATCTAATATGTTCAGAATTAACGCATTCACTCAAAAAGGCACTAAGTTTCGTTTCCGCATCAAAAGCGACAACATTCATAATGTTCGTGACACTTTAAAAGAGATTTTTGAAGGTCAGGATATGCGTTTGGTACTGGTTGAGCCAGTTTAATAGAGGAAGTATGTATTGACGCTAGAGCCAATAGTTTCATGCTTATCTCGTTTAAACTTAATGTCAGTGTTGACGCTTTATATAGTTCGCCCGTATCAAGTCGATGTTATCGATAAGGTCCTGTTTGATGATGTCGGGCGATATCACTTTGGCCTGAGGGCCTAATGACATTAACCAGTTTCTGAGTTGAACCGTGCGCTTAGTTGTAGCACTTAAGCTCCAGTCATCATCGTGAGCGTGATGTAGCTCCTGATCGTGACTGATAGGGTTGTCGTGTAAGTCTTGTATTAAATTGCTGTGTTTTCCCGTCGTAATACTCAGCTCCAGGGTGTAAGTCTGAGCGTCTTGAAAGTCGATTAAGACATCCATATTTCCTTGATCTAGATAGCTTTTTAGCTCGAAATCTTCAGGCACCGCATTTGCGTGACTGCTAACACTTAAGTCACTTATCTTATGAATCAAGAAACTTCGAAAAGCCTCATCGCCCTTTTGCATGTCACCTTCCTTCTTGGCGACTAAATATATTTTCGGCAGCATAATCGCAACGCCGAAAGGATGAACCTCATAATCTTTGAGTTTTCCTTGGCTTTGATAGCTTAGTATCAGGCGTTTGCGATGAAGGATAGCGCTGTATATCCGGTTTAGCATTTCCAGGTCAAAATCGGCAGCCTTTAACTGTTGCCCGCGTTGGAAAAATTCTACGGCGCTAGTCAGGCGTTGATAATGCTTGGGGGAAATCGACTTCTCTTGTTTTAGAAGCTTGTCTTGAGCTTCCTGAAAAATAGATTTAAGGACATTCTGAGTATCAACAGGTAAGACTTGCTTCAGATGCTTTTGGCTTATGGAGAGTGCCAATGCCATGTAGTCAGGCATTTTCTCAAAACTGTAGCCAATAAGAGAATAAGGGTCGAGACGCCAGAGCCGGCTCTTTCCCAGGCCTTTTTCAGTGCTTAGGCCAAACTCGTTATGGTAGTCATTATCGTCTATTTCGTCACCGAGTAGGAACTTCAAGTCACGT
>NZ_LWEY01000145.1:0-917 GCF_001634935.1 Oleiphilus sp. HI0043
GCCCGCCGATGAAATAAGCCACCAGCAGGCACTCTAGACTAGCAAGTTTCTAACTAGCCAACATCAATCATATGAACTGTGCCATCTGGCAGTACTTCAGAGATCTGTCCTTTTGGCTCATCCATCATTGCAGCAATGAAGAATACAATCAGTGCAGAACAACCGATCACCAAGAAGAAAGTACTGTAATCTACAAAGCTCAAAACAGTTAGGTAAGTTACTGCACCGACGTTACCATACGCTCCGGCCATACCTGCAATCTGACCTGTCATACGACGTTTGATCAGTGGAACTACCGCAAATACCGCACCTTCACCAGCCTGAACAAAGAACGAACAGCACATGGTTGCAATCACAGCAGCGGGGATCCACCAAGATGAATCAACCTGGCTCAATACAAAGTAGCCACATGCCAAACCACCAATCAAGAACATTAGAGCTTTACGACGACCAATGTGATCAGAGAACCAACCGCCAGTTGGGCGTGCAACCAAGTTCATGAAGGCAAAGCCTGAAGCCAATAGGCCCGCTTTGACAGGATCAAGACTTTCAAAAGTTTCCAAGAAGAATAGAGGCAACATTGATACAACCGCTAGTTCTGAACCGAAGGTAACGAAGTAAGACCAGTCTAGAATCGCAACTTGCTTAAAGTGGTACTTATCAAGCTCTTGGACACCGTTTGTCAGATTTTCTTTATTTACATTCCAGATAGAGTAAGTTTGGAAAACATATAGAGCGACCAAACCCGCCCAAATAACGTAAACAGCAGTCTGACTTAAGAGAGCAACACCCGTTGGAGATAGTTTCCAAGCCAACACAGCTAAGGCTGCATACATTGGAATATTCATGAACAAGTATAGGTAAAAGTCACCCCAGCTTGTTACTTCCAAACCACCTGCTTTCTTAGGCTTAAAGTA
>NZ_LWEY01000146.1:0-631 GCF_001634935.1 Oleiphilus sp. HI0043
AAAATCGATAAATTAAAGTGCTCGAGTTTCTCCAACCTTCATCAATAAAGCATTTTCATCGCCATAGCTTTGATCTATAGCGGCTTGTTTAAAGCGAGGAGGGGCTTCAAATGGGTCTTCAGGTGTCAGCATGATAGCCCCCCAATGCATGCCGATGGTTTTCTGTGCTTTGATACTTCTTGCAATTTCAATGGCATCTTCAGGTGTCGCGTGAACAGAACGCATATACCTTCTTGGCTCATAGGCGCCAATACCAATTAAGGCCAAATCGAAGGGGCCTGCCCGTTCACCTATCTCCTTGAATATCTCACCTTTCGCTGTATCGCCCGAGAACCATATGCTTCTTTCCTTGGAGCGGAAGCTGAAGCTTGCCCATAGGGTCTTGTTGGTATCAAAGAGGCCTCTGCCAGAGAAATGCACGGCGGGTAGTGTGGTGATGGTTAGTTCTTCGACTTGTGTTTCTTGCCACCAGTCTTGCTCAATAACACGCTTGTAGCCTCGCGATGTTAAGAAGCGCTTAAGGCCCAAGGGTACGATGACTAAAGTTTCTTTTTTGTAGGGGTAGGCTCGAAGGGCTAAGTCATCTAAGTGGTCATAGTGGTTGTGGCTGATGGCTATGATATCGGCTTGG
>NZ_LWEY01000147.1:0-34241 GCF_001634935.1 Oleiphilus sp. HI0043
CAATACATGAGGAAGAGAAGGTAGCTTATTTACCTTCAATTCGTTCATTATTTGTTGTGTGTTGTCTGTAGTCATGGCTTTTTATGATAAAAAATCGTCTTTTAAAGAACGTTATTATTGAGCATATATTAGACAATACTCTATACAAATTAAACATTTATTGCACTTTTTTTAAGTAATTGTTTAAAAGTGAGATTTGCTACTAGAAAAATACTACTTGGTTGTTGTGCGTGATTTGGTGTTTTATCTATCTTAAAGTCGGTAGAATGGGCGAGTTCATGATGTGCGCATGGTAATGTGTTTGTTTGAACCTAAAACGTATTGCCTGCAGGGCAAGCGCACTGAATTTAGTATTAAAACTGTTACCTTGAAAGGCCTTTTTGCGGTGATGCTAGACAAGAATAAAATACCCCGTGTAATCGCGATCACTGGCGGAAAAGGTGGTGTAGGTAAGACGAGTGTTTCAATTAATCTGGCGATTGCTTTGTCAAAAAGCGGCTCCAAAGTGTGCTTGCTAGATGGTGATACCGGCTTAGCTAATACCAATATCATGTTGGGGCTCTATCCCGCCTATACGCTGGAGCATTTGTTCACGGGTGAAAAGTCGATTCAGGATATCGTGCTCGAAGGGCCCGAGGGTATCCAGGTCATTCCAGGAGCATCGGGTTTCGCTCAGTGTGTTGAGTTGGATGTCGGGCAGCAACAAAGGCTGGTGACTTCTATTCGTGCAATTGAGCCTCATTATGACTATATGATGGTCGACACAGCCGCGGGTATTTCTCCAACCGTTCTTCATTTTATTGCCGCGTCTCAAGTTGCTGTCGTTGTGGTGACCCCCGAGCCAACCTCTTTAACTGATGCGTTCTCTCTGCTTAAGGTGCTCAAACGCCGCGGTTATCGACGAAAGGTTCAGATTGTTGTCAATATGGTCTCTAATGCGGCGCAAGCTAAGAAGGTCTTTCAGCGCTTTTCACAAGCCGTTAGTAAGTATCTGGACCTGAATACAGAATACCTGGGCTCGGTATGGATGGATGAAAGCATGCGAGCGGCAGTCAGCTTGCAGCGTCCTGTTGCGCTTTATCCTAAAACCGATCCTTCCGCTCGTTGTTTTTATCGCTTAGCAGAAAAAATAGATGACCTGTTTAGCCAGACAGGCGTTCCGCGTTTGGCCTTTAGCGCCTATTGGCAAAAAGTAGTAGAGCGACAAGTCGCTCGCCCACAGAAAAGCATCGCGGCCAAACAAGCGGCTTCGACAAGAAAAACGACGTCTCTTCATAAACCGGGCTCTTTTGATAAGCTGCGTGAGCAAATGGCAAGCTTTAGCTCGGCAGGAGAGCAATCCCAGGGGAATAAAAGAGCGGTCTCGAGTTATGAACAAACCTTGCTTGACCAAGTTCGGGAAGCTCAAGGCGACTTGTCTCCTGAATCAGAGATCCATGTTGAAGACAATGCTTTGGATTCCGGCGTTGAAGCTAGCGTTGAACGTTATGTTGAGCAAAAAGCAGAGCTAGTAGAGGAGCCGCTATCAGAGCATTCTGAAGATGCATGGGTCGATCTACGGCTTCGTTTAAATAACTTCTTTAGCGATAAAAATACAACACCCGAACAGATGGTGACTTTGTTGTCTGGGTGTATTTACAGTTTTGGTGATCGTCTGGGCAATGCAGCAGTTGACCTTCTTCATAGCTTGCTGCATTCTCTGGATCCTGATCAGTTGAGTGAAGAACAAAAACAATTGTTATTGTCTGATTATGAACGCATCGGTTTGGATGAATACCGCCAGTCGATAAAGCTCAGACAATCCAAAGCCCGTTATGACGCTTCTGGTTTTGGTGATCAACAAGTTCTAGCGCGAGCAATTCGCTCCTCAGCTGAAGATATACCACTGGAAAGTTTATTAGAATCAATCAAGTATGCGTCTTTAGTCGACTCTTCCGGTGACTCATAAAGAATAAAAAGAGACTCTGAATAGTGAGGCTCTACAAGGACCGGAGACATCTCATGAGTAATCAAAAAGTTTATCCCATTCACGCGCAGGCTAAAGCCCGCACTAATATCGATCAAGACCGTTATCAAGCGCTTTATCAGCAGTCGCAGGATGACAATGAATCGTTCTGGGCAGAGCAGGGAAAGCGCCTTGAATGGATCAAACCTTATTCCCAGGTAAAAGATGTATCGTTTTCTTCTAATGATTTGCATATTCGCTGGTATTACGACGGTGTCTTGAATGCTTCGGTAAATTGTCTAGATCGCCACTTGGCTGAGCGTGGTGAACAGACTGCAGTTATCTTTGAGGGAGATGAGCTAGATTCTTCTAAGCATATTTCCTATCGAGAGCTGTACGAAGAAACGTGTAAGTTTGCCAACGCCATGCGACAAACAGGTGTAAAAAAGGGCGACATTGTCACTATCTATATGCCTAATGTTCCTGAAACTGCTGTAGCGATGTTGGCCTGTGCTCGTATTGGTGCCATTCATTCTGTTGTGTTTGGTGGTTTTTCTCCTGAAGCCTTGGCTGCTCGTATCGCTGACGGTGCAGCGAAATGGGTCGTGACGGCTGATGAAGGCGTACGTGGTGCCAAAGCGATTCCTCTAAAGAAAAATGTCGATGCAGCGATTGAAACCGATGCGGTCACGACGGTTGAAAATGTCTTTGTGTTAAAACGCACCGGCAATGATGTTAATTGGGTCGAGGGTCGAGACCTTTGGTATCATGAACTTTTGGCAGGTGCTTCGAGTGAGTGTGAACCTGAGCCAATGAATGCCGAAGACCCGCTCTTTATGCTTTATACCTCTGGTTCGACGGGTAAGCCTAAAGGTGTTCTTCATACGACTGGCGGTTACATGGTCTATGCCTCGCTGACGCATGAAGTTGTTTTTGATTATCAGGAAAATGATGTTTACTGGTGTACAGCTGATTTTGGTTGGATCACCGGCCACACTTACATGCTTTATGGGCCGCTAGCGAATGGTGCTGTGAATGTTATGTATGAAGGTGTGCCGAACTACCCTGATTTTTCGCGTTTTTGGCAGATTGTTGAAAAGCATAAGATTAACGTTATCTACACTGCGCCGACCGCAATTCGAGCCTTGATGGCAGAAGGCGATGCCTATGTTGAAAAATGCGACCTATCAAGCTTGCGTTTGCTGGGAAGCGTGGGTGAACCAATCAACCCAGAAGCCTGGGACTGGTATCACCGTGTAGTAGGTAAAGAAAAGTGCCCGATTGTCGATACTTGGTGGCAGACCGAGACGGGTGGGGTGCTGATTTCTCCTTTGCCTGGCGCCACGGAATTAAAGCCTGGCTCGGCGACACGCCCTCTATTCGGTGTTAAACCTGCGATTGTCGACAATGAAGGCAATATTCTGGAAGGTGCAGCTGAAGGTAATTTAGTTATGCTGGATAGCTGGCCTGGGCAGATGCGTACTGTCTACGGCGACCATGAACGCTTTATCCAGACCTACTTTAGTACCTATGAAGGTATGTACTTCACAGGTGATGGTGCGCGTCGCGATGAAGATGGTTATTACTGGATTACCGGTCGTGTTGATGATGTCTTGAATATTTCGGGGCACAGAATGGGCACCGCTGAAATCGAAAGTGCATTAGTGGCTCACCCAGATGTTGCCGAAGCCGCTGTTGTTGGCTACCCTCACGATATTAAAGGCCAAGGTATTTATGTCTATGTCAGTATGATGCATGACCATGACATTGACCTAAATGACGCGCTCAAAGACACCTTGAAGCAATGGGTGAGAAAAGAGATTGGCCCTGTCGCGACACCGGATATCATACAGTGGGCACCGGCGTTGCCAAAGACCCGTTCTGGTAAAATCATGCGCCGTATTTTGCGCAAGATAGCCGCGAACGAGCATGATAGCTTGGGGGATATCTCTACCTTGGCCGATCCTTCAGTGGTCGCCAAATTGGTTGATGAACGACTGAACAAGTAAGCAATCAACGCTACTGTAGGCAGAGGGGGAAACCCCTCGCAGAACCTGACCCTTGCTAGCCCGCCAGCGAGCCGTGGAAGGCTCTGCCTACAAGTATGGTTTTTCTCGAATCCGTAGGCAAACGGTTCCACCTCTCGCAGAATCTGCCCCCTTGCTAGCCCTCTAGCGAGCCTGGGACGGCCGCTCTGTCTACAAAACACTCCGCCAGATCCAGCAGTAAAATCGACAGCAATTTCCCTGATATCATTTAGACAACAACTTGGCTCGCTAATTGCAAATCACTCCAGCTACTAAAATTATTAATCTATAAATCAATGACTTATAGAAATGTTGCGCTAGCTTGGTGCAATTCTTGAGTAAATTGCTCAGGTATTGCACGGCATTGGTGCTCATTATTGAGAGAGTGTTTGTTTATGTTGTTTGGTCGAAAAGACAGAAAGCCTATCAAGATAGTAGAAAAACCTGTTAAGGAATGGAAGTACACCACCTGTGGTTATTGCTCGACTGGTTGCTCGATTGAAGTCGGTATCGATGAGGATGGAAAAGCGGTAGGAACCCGTGGTGATACCGGGGCAGATGTAAATCGTGGGAAGCTATGTATTAAAGGTATTTTTGAGCACCAACTATTTGATTCAGAGGGCCGCGGTGGTCAACCTCTGATGCGCGACAAATTCTATCAAGACTTTAAGCCTGCCAGCTGGGACCAAGCGCTCGATAAGACGGCCGCTGAATTCAAGCGAATCCAGGAAAAGTACGGCAAAGATTCTGTCGCTGTCGTCTCGACTGGGCAGATCTTCACTGAAGAATTTTATACTTTGGGTAAATTGGTGCGAGGTTGTATTGGTACCAATCATTATGATGGTAATACGACGCTTTGCATGGCTTCTGCCGTTTCAGGCTATAAGCGCTCTTTTGGTTCTGACGGACCTCCTGGTTGTTATGAGGACTTTGAGCATACGGAGTGCTTAATTGCCTGGGGCTCAAACCTGCCTGAGCAACACCCGATTATCTATTGGCGACTTAAAGAGGCCTTAGAGAAGCGAAAATTCCCGGTAATTGTTGTTGACCCTCGTGTAACCATGTTGGCGCAATTTGCTGATATTCACTTACCCATCACGCCTGGCACCGATGTGGTGCTCCAGAATAGTTTGATGCATGTGATCTTGGCTGAAAGTCTTGAAGACCGAGACTACATCAATGCAAACACCCAGGGCATAGAAGAAGTTGAAGCATTGGTTAAGGACTACGACCCGGTCAGTGCTTCAAAAATATGTGGTATTGATGAAGATACGATTCGTAATGTCGCGCGCTTGTATGCGAAAGCCGGTGCTGCAATGAGTATTTGGACGATGGGGATTAACCAGAGCACTCATGGTTCAGACGGCGTTGTCGGTATCAATAACTTGAACCTGATTACCGGAAATATCGGTAAGCCAGGTGGTACCAGCTTGTCTATTACAGGTCAGTGTAATGCTATGGGGACGCGTGAATGGTCTTCTTGTTCTGGCTTACCAGGATACAGGGCTTTGGAAAATGAAGAGCACCGCCAGGAAATTGCAGATTTTTGGGGTATCGATGCTGACTTCTTCCCGACTAAGCGTGGGATGCAACAAACCGATATCTTCCCGGCAATTGAAACGGGCCAGATTAAAGCCTTGTGGTTGATCGCGACTAACCCAATGACCTCGATGCCGCAAACCTCTCGAATTCGTAAGACGCTTGAAAAACTGGAGTTCTTGGTTGTTCAGGATAGTTACCGTGACGTTGAAACCAATCAATATTCTCATGTCTATCTTCCGGGTTCAGTTTGGGCAGAAAAGGAAGGTTGCTTCACTAATACGGAGCGTCGTGTAAACCTAGTGCGTAAAGTGGTTGAGCCTTATGCCAACTCTAAGCCGGATTTCTGGATCTTTAACGAAATGGCCAAGCGTTTTGAGAATGGCCAGAAGATTAACTTCCCTGATACCACGGCAGAGGCCTTTGAAGAAATGCGCCAGCTATCGAAAGGTGATGGCAGAACCTTAGATATTTCAGGTATGACGCATGAAATACTGGAAGAAGCCAGAGGGATTCAGTGGCCTTATCGCGAAGGAAATGACAGTGGCAAGGGCGACCCTCGTTTGTATACGGACGGTAAGTTCCAGACTAAGAGCAAGAAGGCGAACCTGATTCCTTTGCCGTATATCGAGAATAATGAAACACCTTGCGACAAGTACCCCTTCTGGATGAATAGTGGCCGGGTAGTGGAGCACTTCCATACCCGAACTAAGACCGGGAAGTTGGGTAACCTGAATAAGTTCAGCCCAACCCCCTACATGGAAATGAACCCTGACGCAGCTGCAGAGTTAGGCGTAGCGCATCAATCGTATGTGAGAATTGTTTCGCGCCGCGGTGATGCCGTGGTGATGGTACAGCTAACGCAGAGAGTTCCTAGAAATATGGTTTTCATTCCTTTTCACTTTCATGATTGTGTTAATCGTGTCTCGCTTGGTTTGCTTGACCCACACTCAAGGCAACCTGCCTTTAAGCAGTGTGCGATCAAGATAGAACCGGTCGACCAGTCGGTGGCTGGTCAATTAAATGCTGAGCGAAGAGGATATTAATATGCTGAATTTATTAGTAAAAGTTCGTGACCGCTTGGACCAGATCGGTGTGCCGAACGAAGAAAAGAACACCAACGAAAGACCGACTTTTACCTTCAGGGATAACGAGCAAGGCTATGCAAAGCTGTATGATCCTAAGGTGAAGAAGAACGAAAGCGAAGAAAACCGCTATGGGCAGAAGATTGACTTATTGGATCTGACCGAAGGCGCGTTCGAGCAGGGGCGATCGATGCAGATCAATGAAAACCCCTCTGTAGGTTGCAACCCTAATCGAAACAAGCAGCACGGATTTCACTTTACCGCTGACAACTGTATCGGTTGCCATGCCTGCGAAGCCGCTTGTAGTGAAAAGAATGAAAATCCGGCTCACTTGGCTTTCCGCTCGGTTGGTTATGTAGAAGGGGGTTCCTACCCTGACTATAAGCGCATGAACATATCAATGGCGTGTAACCATTGTGACGACCCGGTTTGTTTGAAGGGCTGTCCAACAAAGGCTTATACCAAGCATACTGAATATGGTGCGGTACTCCAGGATCCTGATACCTGCTTTGGTTGTGGTTACTGTACTTGGGTTTGTCCTTATAACGCACCACAGCTTGACCCGGTTAAAGGTCAGGTATCGAAGTGTAATATGTGTGTTGACCGCTTAGAAGTAGGCTTGAAGCCAGCCTGTGTGTCGGCCTGTTTGGGTAATGCATTGAACTTTGGTGTTATTGAAGATACGCCAGAAAATAGAGAGCAGACTGAGGCGAGTATCCCTGGCTTCCCTGACCCATCAATTACGCAACCTAATATTCGTTTCCAGCAGATCAAAACTCTACCGGAAGAGATGACGCGAACAGATGTTCAGCCTCTCAAGTACCATAAGCAAGAAGATGGAAGTTATCGTTCAGTTGTAGATGAGAAAGCAGGTAAAGAGCGATCTTGGAATTTGAAGCGTCTAAGTTCGCGAGAAAATCCTTTGGTTATGTTCACCTTGTCGACTCAAGCAGTGATCGGTGCCTTTATGATTTTGCTGTTGGGGCCGTCTATCTTCCCTGAAGCCTTTGCATTTTTAGATCAAAGTGCGATGAAGTATCCATTATTGGGTGCGATGATTTTTGTTCAGGCCTTGGGTTTATTCCTTTCTACGCTGCACTTGGGTAAGCCTTTGCGTTTCTACCGTGGGTTTAATAACTTGCGTTGGTCACCACTTAGTCGGGAAGCCTTGGGTATAGCCATGTTCTTCGCGGGCCTATGTGGCTATACCGTGTTGTCTGCGATCAATGAATGGTTGCAGTTGGGTATCCTAGATTTGCTGATATCTATTGCGGGTGGTTTTGCGGTGATCTCTGCTTTGATAGGTTTGTACTTCATGCACTGTATCTATCGAATTAAAGCTCGCCCGTTCTGGAATCATTGGCAGGTATTGACCAGCTTCTTTGGCAGTATGTTTAGTGTCGGCGGAATTGTTTTTGCCGTGTTTGCTTGTATTGCTTATTCGCTTCAAGATTTAAGCTTTGCACCACTTCTGAGTGTCTTGTCTGGTCTGGTCTTTATTGGCTTGCTGGTTGAGTCAATAGGTCTTGTTGCTCATGCTCGTTACCTGAATACTGAACAGGGAGAGGGCGCAGCAGCGCACTACATTCAGTGGACGACGTTTGGCAATACTTACTTGGCGAGAAACGTCAGCTTAGTGCTTGGCTTGCTTATCTCTGCAGTCTTCTTTATCTGGGCGCCTACCGGTATTTCAGCTGCACTGATTGGTATCGCTGCGGGGCTTGGCATGATCATTATGTTGTTAGTTGGTCGTGCACTCTTCTATGTATTGGTTGTACCTACAACCATGCCAGGGGCTTTCTTCTGGAAGAACAAAGGGTTTGAAGAACATGCCAGAGACATTGGTTTGGCAGAAATGCCTCAGGTGGGTGTTGTACCTGACCTACACTAATCGCAAGTGACTTAAGAGAAGGCTGCTTTCGAAAGAAAGTGGCCTTATTGCCAATAGAATTTAGTGCGTGCTTAGTCATCAATGAGTAAAAGAGGCAGGATAAACGAAGAAGCTAAAGTGAATCAGGTTAATGCTAAAGTGAAGCAGGATAGCAAGTAGCAGAGAATTGCTTCGCTGGTAACTCCATGCGTAGAGTAAACCCGCGGCAAAGATTAGGCTGAGCCTCTCTATCGCCCCGGGCCCTGTATGGAAGTGAGCAAGAGTGAACAGAAGGGATGAGCCAATGATGGCGGCGCTGGCTGTAGACGATTTTAGGAATATAAAGCGCTGAATGATTAGCCTGAAGAACGCTTCTTCAGCGATGCAGGTCACAAACAGATTAATAAAAATAAAGGCCAAAGTCAGCTGGCCGAATTTAAAATCTGTATTGACGCCCAAAATGTAGCCGATCAGAAAAATCCCAAACATAGCGAAGCCGAGCTTGGCGAATAGCTCGGGCTTTATGTTGGTTTCGTTCTTCAGGTTTGAAGGGCTCGTATTGCTGACCCAGTAGCGAAAGCAAAATAAGATTAATACTGCGCCCAAGGCTTTATCAAGGTGAGCACTTAGGGTGTAAGGAATGCTTGAGTTACCAAGTAAGGCCGGGCCGAAGACCGTGGTTTTAGTAAAGCCGGGAACAAGGTGTAAGGCTAGCATCAAGGGCACAAGGCTTAAAAATATCCAGGCGAAGGTTTTTATTGGTAAATGCTTTGATTGAACCTGACTAATGATCAGCGTGGCGAAAACAAGGAAAGCAGCAGTTCGCCAATCGATAACTTGCGTTAGCCAGCTTGTAATCAGCAAGATTGCGAGCAAGGGTAAGCTTAGAAGTAGGCTAGGTGGCTTGCCGGGCTTGAGCAATAAGCTGACTAGCAGTGTGTAGACAGAAAAGCTTGGAAGTAATTCGAGAGGCAGTTGAATATCCATATAGCTATACATTTACAATTGTAAATCCAGTTTACTAAAGTCGAAAAAAAAGACCGGAAATATACCGGTCTTTTTGAGTATGCGTGATATCAAGTGTTTTTAGAAGTCTTCCCACTCATCGTCTTCTGAAAACGAAGCTGCACCGTTATCCTCTTGCGCAGCACTGCTTGCCTGGTAGGTGATGACAGGTTCTTTAGTTGGTTCTGGTGCACTGTAACTTGCTGCAGGTGTTGACGGAGCTGAAGCGAAGGAGGGAGAAGAACTATGCGAGCTCTGCGAAGCATCTAAGCGGAAGAAGGCAATCAGGCGATTCATGTTGCTCGCTTCTTCAGACATTGAACGGCTTGCAGCAGAGGTTTGCTCAACCAAAGCCGCGTTCTGCTGAGTCATTTCGTCCATTTGCGCAACGGCCTGATTGATTTGACTGATACCGCTATTTTGTTCGATTGCTGCAGTGTTGACGTCATTGATCATCTTGGCAACGCGATCAACTGACTGGACGATGTCATTGAGCATTTGCCCAGACTGGTTAACCATGGCTGAGCCGGATTCTACCTTGTTTACACTGTCACGAATCAAGTCTTTGATTTCCTTCGCCGCGGCAGCAGAACGTTGCGATAAGGTACGAACCTCTCCAGCAACGACAGCAAAGCCACGGCCTTGCTCACCAGCTCTTGCGGCTTCAACCGCAGCATTCAAGGCGAGGAGGTTGGTCTGGAAGGCAATTTCATCGATCACGCCGATAATGTCGTTGATCTTGTTGCTAGATTCCATTATTTCACGCATCGCACTAACGGCACCTTGAACAACTTCACCGCCTTGCTCCGCTTTACCCTTCGCATCGCTTGCCATAGTGTTTGACTCGGAGGCATTTTCCGACGTTTGTTTTACGGTGGCTGTAATTTGCTCCATGCTGGAAGCGGTTTCTTCCAGTGAGCTGGCTTGCGATTCGGTTCGTCGACTTAAGTCATCGGAGCCTTCCGCGACTTCTTGTGAAGAAGTGCGAACCGTTTCTGAGGCGATTTGAATGCGTGTTAGCACTTCACTTAGTTTGGTAACGCTGTTATTTGCATTGTTTTTGATGGCAAGTAACTCGCCCTTGTAATTGTTTTCGATACTCTTGGTGAGATCACCTTCAGACATTGCTTCAAATATCACGCCGACTTCACTGACAAACTCGGATGTCTTGTCCATTAGAGAGTTCAAACCATTACTGAGGTTTTCGAAGAAGCCACTTTTACCGGTTAGGTCAATTCGTTGTCGAAGGTCTCCATCGTTGGCGGCATTTATCAAACTGTTAATTTCACCTTCTAGCGCAACCTCATCAGTTCTATCTGACCATTCAACGACGGTACCCAAGCGAGTTTGGTCTTCGCCATATATAGGTGTCGCAGTTAGGCCAAAGGTACGTACACCGACCTTAATTTCAGTTTGATATGTACTGGTCAGACGCTCAAGCATACTGCGTTGGTGTGCAGGGTTTTTGTGGAAAACATCGATGTTGTTGCCAACAAGGTTATTGGCATCAAAGTTTGGCAGCACTTTGCGTAAGTCTGCCTCAGCTACGCGCATCATATTCTGTACTGCTTTGTTCATATAATTGATGTTGTAATTTGCATCGGCCATCATCACATTGGTATTACAAACATCGAGAGCCAGTCTAACGCCTGCATTTTCCTCGGCGAGTTGTTTGGCTTTTGTTTCTTGAGCAAGCGCTTCTGTTCGGTCATTCCATTCAACGACAGTACCGATTCGTTCTTTGTTTTCAGCAAAAATAGGGGTCGCGATTAAGTTAAATGTGCGTGGCCCAACCGTAATGTTGGTTTGGTAAGTGCTGGTGAGCTTCTCAAGCATGCTGCGTTGATGCGCTGGATTCTTATGGAAGATGTCGATATTGTTGCCAATCAGGTTATCGGCGTCGAAGCGAGAAAGCTCTGCTTTCAAGTCGCTTTCCGCAGTTTTCATCATTTCTTGTACTGATTCATTCATATAAATGATATTGAACTCAGCGTCGGCCATCATGACGTTGGTGCTACACACATCTAGCGCTAGTTTGATTCGCGTATTGTCTGCTGCCAACTGAGCTTCAGCCTGTTCCTTGGCTAGCTGCGCGGTTTGATCATCCCACTCGACGACGGTGCCGAGTCGTTGGTGTTCATCATCAAAGATTGGTGTGGCTATCAAACTGAATGTTCGAGTGCCAACTTGGATTTTTCCGTTATATTGAGTTTGCAAGCCTTCTAGCATACTCCGTTGGTGAGCCGGATTTTTATGGAAGACATCAATACTCTCTCCCATAAGTGCTTGAGCATTAAAGTTGGGAAGTACCACTTTTAAGTCTGCTTCAGCACTTTGCATCATTTCCTTTACGGAGTCATTCATATAGACAATGTTGTAGTCATCATCGGCCATCATGACATTGGTGTTGCAGACGTTTAAGGCAGAGATAATCCGCTGAGTGGAGGCTTGAGAAGCCTCTATTTCGTTTTGTTTTTCCTGTTGGCTATAAGCTAAAGCCTGTAGCTTGGAGGCTAGGCTATTGTTCTTCGCACCAGTATTTTCTGAAGCGTTCGAAAAGTTCCCCATGGAAATTTCATCGACTAAATGCTTCACCTGAGAGATTGGGGCGCCCAGATTGTTCTGTGTGTTATGGATGTTAATGAATGCGATGGCGGTCACCAGGATAAGCGCGATAATACTACCGGATATGCCGATAGCCCCACTACCAGATAATAGCGAGCCAACTGTGATCAGCAAAGCTAGCGCGAAGCCGATAATTAGCTTCCATTGAGGTTGTATTTGTTCTTGATGGTTCATGTTTATTACCGTCCATTAGTTGATAAGGATTGGGGCCTGTATCAATGTAGTTCAAAAAAACAATATCACCTTAGTGGTAGATAAATTTTTATTGTTCTGGCTTAACGAAAAATTAGGATAAGATTGCTCGCTAGTTTGATAAGCTAGGAAACCATTATTTAAGGTATGGATAAGGGAAGACGAGAATGAATTTAAAGAAATGCATTGGGGGGAGTATATGTTTACTTGCTCTAAGCAGTATCGCTTTTGCAGAAGATAAACCTAAATATTATGCCGGGCTGGATGCCCACTACCTGATAAATACTATTGGTAATGAACAAAGTGGCGAAGCGGAGTTCGATATCTCTGGAGCTGGTCTGAGAGCGGGATTATATTTGGAGCCTCAAGTAGGGCTTGAAGTTTATGCCGCACAAGGTGTCACTGAGGGAGACGATATTGGTATTGATATGAGTCTCGTATCTTCGGTTGGGATATTGGGTCGTTTCGAGTCTCCAGAGGCTGAGAACGGTGGGAAATTGTTTATCTTGCTTGGCTATGGCATGTCTGAACTGGAAATGACCCGCAGCGCCTCCAGCCCCGTAGATAGAGAGTTGTATCATGGCGTTGTCTACGGTGGTGGTGCTGAATTTCGTTTGGGTTCGAGTGAGACCTTTATCAATATTCAGGGCCTTCGTTATTATGATGAGGATCACCTCTCTCTGGATGGTGTGAGCTTGGGCTTACGCCAAAGTTTCTAGTTAAAAAGGACTTAATATGTGTTCAGTAAAAAAGATGACACGGGCTGTTTTACTTTTAGTTAGCTTTGTCTTAACAGCTTGTGGTGTGGGTAATGAGCAAACTTATATTCAAGCCGTTGAAGTCAACACTAAGAATTTGACCTCTATTTCTATTGTTTCCTCGAATGATCGCGTGCGTGAAGGGGAGACCGAGACATTCACAGCCTTGGGAAATGTTGATGGCGGTGCCAGCCAGATTGATATTACAAGTTCGGTAAGCTGGTCGAGTTCAGACTCTTCGATTATATCGGTGAATAGTAATGGTGTGGCGACAGGTAAATCTAACGGTACGGCGGATGTAATAGCACGGCTTGCCGACCTTTCGGCGACTAAGGCATTGCGCTCTTCCGATGCACCCTTGGTCTCGATAGCCGTCAGTAATCAACCTGCGAGCCTTCCAGTATGTCAAACATCCTCGCAACAACTGCTTGCAAGGGGAACATATAGTGACGGTGATGAGGCAGACATTTCGGATAAAGTAAGCTGGAGTGTCAGTGATAGCTCGGTTATTTATGTTGGTGATGTAGCGCTGTCTGATGGCTCGAGAGAAGATAAAGGAGTCCTCTCTGGTTTGTCTATTGATGATGCGCAAATCATAGCAAGCCAGGATGATATTGATAGTGAAGGGGTGACAGTTTCAGTCGTGGCGGGAGGTCTGACTAGTATTTCCGTCAGCTCTGCTGATGAAATGCTCTATGCGGAAGAAAGTAGTCAATTTTCAGCGCTGGGTGATTATGGCTCAGACCCCGTTGATATAACTGAAAACGTCCAATGGGGGTCTTCTGATATAACAATTCTGGCATTCTCTGATACCGACACTGGCTTGGCTGAACTACTGCTTGAAGGGTCTAGCAATGTGAGTGCTACTTGTGACCCCGGAGGCTCAGGAGAGCTGCAGTCAGCCTTACTTGCGGTAGATGTAGAGGCAGCGGTTGAGGTGGTATCGCTTCGTGTAAAGTATGGGAATGACAGCTATAACGATGATGACACTATTGAACTGGATCTGGAAGACGGCGAGGCGCAGCTAAAACTCTATACCGTTGATACTAAAGGGGATGAAGGGATTGTTGATCTGGCTGATGAGGAAGAAACTAGTTGGTCGGTGATCGGAACTGCGCTTTCAGGTGAGGCTGCTGACATCTCTAGTTCGGGCTTAGTGACCTTTGATGCCGTGGGGGAGTCTGAATACCAGGTTCGTTATAAAGATGATGATAACGATATCAATGTAGATATTTATTTTTTCATTAAAGTTGAATAGGACTTGCTAGTTTTTTAGCGTACAATCCCCGCCGCCCCGGAAACGGGCACTGAAAGTTACCGCAGTAAGCACGACACAGTGTTTATTGCGGAAACCCCTCTTTTTTATGTCTGTTACATCAAGTAGTTAATTATCCGCATTGACTCAGTGAGTTGCAGTTCGCTACGTATTAGGACGTATTTCAGCACCCTATGAAATACCAATCTTGTAGCCCTGAGATTTAGGAAGTTAGAATGGCCAGAAGTTTATCGCAGGCTTTTTATAAAAACTTTTTGGGCAACACGCCCAGTTGGTACAAGAACGCAATTATTGCATTTTTAGTCTTTAATCCTATCTTGTTTACCCTTGCGCCTTATGTTGCGGGATGGCTATTGATAGTGCAGTTCATTTTTACCTTGGCGATGGCATTAAAGTGTTATCCATTGCAGCCGGGTGGCTTGCTAGCGCTGGAAGCCGTGCTGATAGGTATGGTGTCGCCCGAGACGGTTTATCATGAACTTGAGAATAACTTGCAGGTTATTCTGTTGCTGATCTTCATGGTGGCGGGGATTTATTTTATGAAGAGTATGCTGCTCATCGTATTTACCAAAATCATTCTTGGTATTCGATCGAAGACGCAATTGTCCTTAGTCTTTTGTGTTGCTTCAGCTGTTTTGTCAGCTTTTCTCGATGCTTTAACTGTTACCGCAGTCATTATCAGTGTCTGTGTCGGTTTTTACTCTGTCTACCACAAAGTCGCGTCGGGCAAGAAGTTTCATCATATTGATCATGACCATGGAGATGATGATGACGTTCATGAGGATCATCGTCAGGCCCTTGCCCAGTTTCGAGCATTCTTACGTAGCTTGATGATGCATGGTGCTGTAGGGACTGCCTTGGGTGGTGTCTGTACACAGGTGGGTGAGCCTCAGAATCTACTAATTTCTGAAAAACTGGGTTGGGACTTCGTAGAGTTTTTCTTGCAAATGGCACCGATTACAATGCCGGTTCTGTTTTTTGGCTTGCTTACTTGTATTCTGTTAGAGAAAACCAAAAAATTTGACTACGGGGCTAAGATTCCAGGCTCGGTTCGGAAGATTCTAGAAAACTTTGATCAGGAAGAGAAGGCTAAAATGACCCCGGAATTTAAAGCTAAGTTGATTGCTCAAGGTGCAGTGGCAGTACTGTTATGCGTATCACTAGCTTTGCATTTGGCTGCGGTAGGGCTAATTGGTTTAACAGTCATTATTCTTGCAACTGTCTTTACTGGGATCAATGAAGAGCATCAAATTGGTAAAGCGTTTGAAGAGGCATTACCGTTTACAGCTTTACTCGTTGTCTTTTTCACGATTGTCGGTGTAATTCATGAGCTGCACTTATTTTCGGGTGTGATTAACTATGTTCTGTCGCTTGATGAAAGTGCCCAGCCTGGCATGTTCTTCATTGCGAATGGAGTACTGTCGATGATTAGTGATAATGTCTTTGTTGCGACTGTTTATATCGATGAAGTGAAGAGTGCCTTTGATGCCGGTTCTATTAGTCGCGAGCATTTTGAAAAGCTTGCCATAGCGATTAATACCGGAACAAACCTACCTAGTGTTGCAACGCCAAATGGTCAGGCGGCCTTCTTGTTCTTGTTGACCTCTGCGATAGCGCCATTGGTGCGTTTATCATATGGCAAGATGGTGGTTATGGCCTTGCCATATACTGTGGTATTAGGTGTTGTTGGCTATCTAGGTGTTTATCTCACACTCTAGGCTATGAATGCTTGATATAGCCCGGCCTGTCCGGGCTTAATTATGGATGCTTTAAATGCCGGGCTGCCGGTCAGGCTAAGAGGCACAAAAAAGCCCGAAGCAAGATGATTGTTTCGGGCTGATATGAGTTCGGATTTATTCCTACCGTTAGTTGATATTATTACGTGTTTTAATATCCGTAATTAGCTGATCTTTATTTTCCCAAAGTGTATTTAACCAAGCTTGAAAAGCTGCTTTAAACTCAGGGTCGCTACTATAGTCTTTACCTAAGAACTCTTTAGGTATTTCTATTTTGTTAATATGGACGGTTACTTTCGAAATACGACCACAGAAGAGATCCCACGGTCCGATATCTTTATCGTGGTAAACAATTGTAAGATCCAGCATGGTATTCATTTGAGAGCCCATACTGCCTAGAACAAAAGCTGCTCCACCCGCTTTAGGCTTTAGCAGGTTTGTGAATGGGGACTCTTGGCGCGCATGCTTTTCCGGTGTGAAACGAGTACCTTCGAGGAAGTTAAATACTGATACTGGCGTTGTTTTAAACTTCTCACAAGCCTTTTGTGTGGTTTCCAGATCTTTACCGGCAAGTGATGGATCTTTCTTTATTTGTGCTGGAGTGGAGCGCTTCATGAAAGGGAAGTCCAAAGCCCACCAGCAGATGCCAATAATCGGTACCCAGATAAGTTCTTTTTTAAGGAAGAACTTAAGCATAGGGATTTTGCGGTTCAAGATTTTTTGAGTGATTGGAATATCTGACCAAGATTGATGATTACAATTTACAAAGTACCAATCATTTTTTGTTAGCCCTTCAACACTGGTAAAATCCCACTCAACCTTCAGAAACATTGCCATAAAAAAGTTGTTCATAGAAACCCAGTTTGTTGCACAGGCAATAAGGGTTTTAGTCACAATTTTTTTGACGATATTGATGGGAATGATGATCTTAAGCAGAGCGCCAACGACTAAAATAGGCATCCAGAGCAAAGTGTTCAGAATAACTAAAATCAGAATAATAGCCCCTTTAACTGGGCCAGGAAGAAAGCTGAGCATATATACCCCTCATAGTATTTTAGTAAAATTTTATCGAGAGACACCTACAAGTACAAGATTACAGCGTACGCATGTAAATATGGTGCTGCATTATCTATTTAATCTGGCTGTATAGTGCAAATAAGGTGGTGGCAATAGGTGGGAGGATAGTGCTCATGCTTACTGTTCTGGTTTATCGGGTGGCGCTTCAGTTGAAGTCTTCTTTTGATCAGTTTTTTTAGCTGGAAAGAAAGCATCAGTTTTATGTTTAGCTTTCGCTTTGATTTCAGGTGTGATGTATCGAGACAGCGTGGCGATTGCCGCAGCCATTACAGATATGTCATCGGTGTAGCCAAGAACGGGGGTTAAGTCAGGAATCCCGTCAATAAGGCTAATGAAGTAGCCGAGCGTTCCGAGAATAACCGTTTTTACCCATGCTGGAGTGTTTGGTTCGCGTAGGGTGTAATACAAAATTAGTGCGTGAGTAATAGCTTCCTGAGAAAGGGAGCTGAAGGCAGATTTGATTTTACTAGTTAGCTTTTTTTCGTTTATATCGTCTTTCATTTTACTCTCGACCAGGCTTTATTCGAAGCCTGGTTTTAATATCTGATCTTTGCCAGCAAGTACTAAACCAATGCTGTTTTCCTGTAGCCATAATAAAGTTAGGAGATTCCCTGGAGTCGCGCTGTCGTCAGATTTTGATATAAATCCCTTTAATGTTAAAGCTTGCCCCAACACATCAGCAAAGCTAATTTCAATCTCGTTAAAGGTAACACGGCAAGTGTCACTTTCTACCGACGCTTGAGAGTCTTGATTCGGAGAGCTGAGGGAGTTCGTCTCTGGGTTGCTGGTCAGGGTATGAGTAACGTAGATTCTCGATAATTGCAGTGTGGCATGACAGTCATTGCTTGAACCTGCATTTAGTCTATCGGTAATATGCAGAGTTGATCCGTTCAGATTTTGTAGACTGTTTGTTTCGTCCAAAATAGTCATGCTATTACCTTGTATATGATAGGTAAACTGTATTACATCGTCGGTATCGGGAAAGATTGGGCTGCTTACTTCCTCTAGCTCAACGCCGAGAATAATTCCTGTCCCACGATCAGTAGTCACAGTTGTATCAGAGGTGTTGAAGGAAAACGCAAAATGACTTCCGCTTTCTGTCGCGTGACCAATAGGTGCTTCGAGACCACCATCGAGCTTCAATATACCTCTATTTACCTCTGAAATGCCTGTCTCGCTGCTTGGGTCTGATACTTCGCTCAGTTCACTAAAGAATCTGCGTGAGTCCTCAATAATTCCTCTTTGCGTTGTCAATGACTGTGAGTTGTTGTTGGCGAGACGAGCTAGGGTATGGCTTCTATAGTGGGGGTTATTAATAGGCTGCTCCAGGCTGAAAAAACTACCAGATGCATTCCAAATCATTGTTTCGCCAAAGATTTCTATTATTTTATCTGTATCATTGAGCTTCTGAGAGAAGGATATTACTCCGTAGCTTTTGCCATTAAGTAAGCTGGTGGAAAAAGTGCTAGGTGTTTGCTGAGCGTGTACTTCCCATGAAAAAAGATTGATATCTTCGATCTGGTCTCCTAATTCTTCATCTTCAGTATTTGGATTTTTGACAATGTAGTTCGCGGCTTTGCTAAAGTTGCCACCAGTTAGCCAAGTTGGTTCGTTTCCATAATCAATATCTTCCTCTTCCTCGACAGGTGAGTAAACCGAGTCTGGTTCATATTCGTTTACTTGGTAGAGCTTGGCGAAAATAGGTTCGTATTGCCACGCGACATCTTTTGTATCAGTCACATCACCCGGTTGAGATGGGCTTAATGTACGTGCTTCCAATATGTTGCCTTCCCTACTTAAGAAAGAGTCGGGCGTAGAGGCTGAAGCATAAGCGTTGATTGGCTCAGATCGGTCAATATCGCTGTCGTTAATATCTCTCACGGTTAGGCTTGTGCGTTCATAAGGGATATCGATAAATAGCGCTGACTCGCGGCGTAAGTCCGTTAAATAGGTGGTGCTTTGATATTTGGGGTAAGCGGGCAGTTCATTGGCTAGCTCCCTGTTTTCGACGATGGTTGAATTGGATGCAGCAAAGCCAATGGATTCTACGCTCCTATTAGTTGCGTTGATATCGCTTAAAGAGAGGGCAAGAAATGCACTGTTATAAGTTTTTGGCAAAGGTGGAGGTGTAGAGAAAACGTCGCCATTTTCATCGAAACCCAGGCCAGTCACTTCGCGCATTGTACCTTTTGCGAAAGGGCTCGTTGCTCTGGTTAACTCTGTCGCAGCAGCTTCCACATAGTGACGAATTTCGTCTTGTTGTTCCAAGGTTTCTATTGCCTGTGAAATATTATTGTTGTTGGAAAGTTCGAAGTTAAACTCGCCAACAGCATTATTTATCATTGATAAGTAGTCTTGCTTAGCTCTAGGTTGGTTATCACAGCCAATCACAGGGTTATCGGTAAGACAAGGTTGGTGAGTTAACAAAGCGCTAGAGTCGGGAATTTGATCAAATACCTTTTTGAGTAGGTAATGAGTAAAAATATTAGTGGTAACTTGTGCAGTAGAATTAACCGCGATTGGGATGTAAGGGATGGCTGCGTAATAAATTTCATCGTCACTATAGCGGATTTTTATTACGTGGTTAATTTGTTCAATGTAATCGGACTCGATAAACATTTGGATGTTGCTGGAGTCCTCAAGTCTCGTTACGTCCCAGGTGGGGAGGTTGCCGTCAGAGGTTTCGTTGAAGTCGGCATTTAGTGAAACTAAGGATATTTGACCTAGGCTTAGGTCTGTTGAACCGTCTAGTCGTTCTGCGTTGATTATCAGAGTTTTTCCGAGGGTTAAATCTGGGTCTCGTGCGGTATCGCTATCAGAATCTAAATCGCTGGAACTACCATCAGTGCCACCTTGTTCTTCGGGGAGTCCGCATGCTTGTAGGGTGCCTAGCAAAAATAGGAAAACCATAATCGAAATGGTTTTGGGGAGCGGAGAGCGACGTGAGGACATAAGCTGCATTAACCTTTTTAGCAAATTACGTTAGTAGCTCTAACGTATTCCATATCGTTGAACTTGGATGCACTTACACATTCGGAGCTTGATCATAGCTCGCATCCAAAGTTAATAATCCTTTCGGGTTGAGTTAACCGAGTTAATATATCTAATTCGAGGCTTTTAAAAAAGCGCCTATGTTTCAGAGTGTGATCCGCATAGCGCTTAGCTGGTGACTCAAGAGGGGATTAGCTTCAATTCATTAGCCGTATCAAGAACTCGCTGAATGTCTTCGAGAAGCTCATTTATGTATGTATCCAACTGTCGCTCGTAAGTTTTTAAAGCATGTTCGGTATCTTTTACTGTTTTTCTTAACTTTGGAACGCCACAATAATGGCAGGCGCCATGTAATTTGTGGACAGACTCTTCAAGTAGTTCGAGCTGATTGTTTTGGAATAGCTGCTCAATTCGTTCTTTTTCACCTGGTAAGCTTTCCAAAAACTTTTTTAAGAAAGTTTCCGCAAGATCTTGGTTACCGTTACACAAACTCACGCCTTCTTCTATATCGATGATTTTAATTGGCGTGTGTGATGAATGAATAGCCTGAGATTGACGAGGGTCTGGGGTGGTATTATTTGTTTCCGGTAAGTGAACTGGGCTATTGTCTTTGGGCGATGCAGGCATAGACGTAGTAGCTTGCTTCTGACCTAGGTCACTGGCTAGCTCGGGAAGATATTCTGTGATTGTTTTACTGAGCTTTTCTTCATCAATTGGTTTGGTGATAAGTGTTTGAAAACCCTGGTTGAGAAAGGTTTGTTGTTCTTCGGGAAGGGCGTAGGCAGTCAGTGCAATGATCGTTGCTGTTTTATACTGCTGATTAATCTGCCGGATGCGCTTCATCGCTTCAACACCATCCATTCCTGGCATCTGAATATCCATAAAAATAAGCTTGTACGAGGTCTCCTGACATTTGCTGATTGCTTCAAAGCCGTCATTAGCGGACTCTGCTTGTATCCCCATGCTTTCCAGAATTGAGACCACTAACGATAAGTTGATATCATTATCATCCACGACAAGAATTGGTTGTCTATCTTTTTTAATAGGCGTTGAAATAGGGGTTGTGAGCTTTTTCAAGATGCTTTTTTTAGTGTAGTTTTCCATGCTTAGTTCGCATAGCTCATTGTAAAAACGCTGTCGGGTGAGCGGCTTCACCAAGTGTGCGCTGGCGCTTTGAATGGCTTCGGTATCGTAGTCTTCTAGGGTCGGCGTAATGAGCAAAACTCGTTGACCTAGTGATTGAAGGGTTTGCATGATCGAGGTGTATTCAGGGACGCCTAACTGGCTTTTATCCAGACTCACCAAGGTTAGTCGGCGATGATCTTTCTGGGTCTCAGCAACTTTTGCCAGGGTTATCAGTTGTAATTTGCTTTCGGCAAACTGGTAGTCTACACCCCAGGAGTTGAACATATGCTCTATTGCAAGTCTGGCGGACCCTTTGGGTTCGTAGCATATTATATGGCTGCCTCTTAGCTGCTCTTGGGTTGGGAGCTGTTCAAGCTCGTTGCCTGGTTTTTCTATGGGTAAGGTAAACCAGAATGTAGAGCCTTTGCCAAGCTCACTCTCAAAGCCAATTTCACCATCCATTTGCTCAATTAGGTTCTTGGATATCGCGAGCCCTAAACCTGTGCCGCCAAAGTTTCTCGCAGTTGTGGCGTCAGCTTGGGAAAAGGCGTTAAAAATCGAGTGTTGTTGGGCGCGAGACAAACCAACGCCTGTATCGGTCACTGACACTTTGACAGACTCGCGGCTGAGGTCATTTTCGTCATCGGCTAACATCACCCTGACTAAGACTTCACCAGCCTGGGTAAACTTGATTGCATTATTGACCAGGTTGGTGACAACTTGTTTGATGCGCAGAGGATCGCCAATAATGGCCCTGGGGACGTCTTGGTAATGTAGGTGAACCAACTCCAGATTCTTGGCGTGAGCCGTCGGTGCAAGCATAGCAACCACGTCATCGATAAGCTCCCGAAATTCAATGGTACCCTTTTCTAGCAATAGCTTACCGGCTTCTATTTTTGAGAAGTCGAGAATATCATTTATGATTAGTAGCAGAATTTCTGAAGACTTTTTGATTGTACTAAGGTGGTCTATTTGTCGTTTGTTCAGGTTGCTTTTAAGTAAGAGGTTGGTGAAACCAATAATGCCGTTCAGTGGTGTTCTAATTTCATGACTCATATTGGCTAAAAATTCTGACTTGGTTCGGTTTGCCAAAACAGCCTGCTTCCTCGCTATATCGAGCTCTACGTTCTGAATTTCAATTGTTTCGAGAGTTTCTCGCAAGTCTTCTGTAGTTTGTTCAATTTCTTGCGTCATGTCAGATTGAGTTTGGCTCAAGCGCTCACCTAACTGATTAGCGCTGTGAGCCAGCTGGTTAAGTTCGCTAGGGAAAACAGTTTGAATGTGTATGTCGGAATTGCCGTCAGCCAGCTTACCTAAATGCAGCCCAATTTCTTTAATTGGCGCTATTATTTGTTTAATCAAAAAACGCACAGAGAAATAGCAAAGGATTGCGCCGACTAACATTAACCAGATAGCCTTCATGACTGTGTTGCCGATTTCTTGGTTCATGGAGCCCCGGTTGGTGTTGATTAATAACCATGCCTTACTCTGTTCCTGTTGATAGGTGCTTGGGCCAACTTGTTTTTTTAGTCTACTTTGAGTCAAAGATGAAAGAGTGGCTGAGCGCTTTTCAGTATTCAGCGGTATGACGAAAATGTTTTCATTGCCTGTCTCGATAATTTTTGGGCTGACTGTGGGAAAGGTTGTTGGGTTAAGTCGTGCGGATAGCTGAGTGCCTCGGTGTTTTAAGACCTTATGATTTGAATTGAGTAGCGTAATCGATTCGATAAGGGGGGAAGCAAGTAGCGTGTCAAAGTATTTATTCAGATCGTTTAGTTCTGATTGCTTTTCATCATCTTTTTGCGTGGCTTTGTTTCGCAAGTGTTGAGCTGTGATGCTGGCGCTGGTCTGGGTTAATAGACTTAGCTGTTGGAAAAACTGTTTTTCAACGACATTTAGCCTGTGGTCGGCTAATACTAGGCCTAAGCCAAGAAATATTAATACTAGAGGCAAGGAGGCAATCAGTGCGATGCGAGACTTGAGCTTGATAGGTTTCATGGATTTAAACTTATATAATATAAGGCTTTGTCAGGCCGTGTGGTATATCATGAACTATGTATTATGGACAATTGTACGATGGACTGCCATAGCAAGCTTTACAGAAATTAGTATGATTAAACGGTGCTAATTTGATCTAGTGTCGTTTTATTGTCTTGTCTGTGAATTAGGCATTCTAGACTGGGCGCATTGAATTAATACATACTCTGTAAACAGAATATTGAACAGGAATTTTACTCCCAATGAGTGATGCAAAAAACGAATTTCCTACGATTGAAGACTATGTTGGAAATACCCCCCTCGTCAGGTTACAGCGTTTACCTGGTCAGACAACTAATATCCTGCTAGTCAAACTTGAGGGTAATAACCCTGCAGGTTCGGTGAAGGATAGGCCTGCTTTAAGTATGATTCAGAGGGCAGAGGAAAAAGGGCAGATAAAGCCCGGTGATACCTTAATCGAAGCAACGAGTGGCAATACGGGGATTGCTTTAGCGATGGCTGCGGCAATCAAGGGCTACAAGATGATCCTGATTATGCCAGACAACGCTAGCATGGAACGGAAGGCCTCAATGGAAGCTTACGGTGCACAAATGCTCTATGTTAGCAAAGAAGAAGGTATGGAGGGCGCTCGTGACCTGGCGCAGTCAATGGCGGCCGAAGGCAAGGGCATTGTCCTCGACCAGTTCGCGAACGATGACAACCCCTTGGCTCATTATTGCGGGACGGGGCCTGAAATCTGGGAGCAAACTCATGGAAAAATTACTCACTTTGTCAGTGCCATGGGAACGACAGGTACCATTATGGGAAACTCCAGGTTTCTGAAAGAAAAGAACCCAGATATCAAGATAGTGGGTTTGCAACCTGCAGAAAATGCGGCAATTCCCGGTATTCGTCGCTGGCCTGAAGAGTATCTGCCGAGTATTTTTGATCGCTCACGAGTCGATGAAGTGGTCGAGATGGGGCAAGATGAAGCGGAAAGAACAATGAAGGCCCTTGCCGCACAGGAAGGTATTTTTTGCGGTGTGTCCTCAGGCGGAGCCGTGGCTGCAGCTTTGCGCTTGTCAGCCAAGCTTGAAAATGCGGTGATCGTCGCCATTATCTGTGACCGTGGAGATCGTTACCTTTCAACAGGTGTTTTTTCGTGAGCAGGTGGCTCGGTAGCGTGTAACTATGGCAAATATTTTTTCTAAGCATAGAACTAAGCTGCGTGAGCAGTCTAAAAAGCAAAAAAAATCACTTGAGCGTGAACTTAAAGATTCGAAGCAGGAAGCTCGGGTGAAAGTGAGCCTGGAGTCCAAGAACCTCGCCAACGATGTTGATAGCTCTGATAGTGGCTTGCTTCAGTGTCAAATTCTGTCTCTCAGTCATGAGGGGCGAGGTATCGCCAAAAATAAAGGCAAAACGCAATTTGTGCATTATGCCTTGCCCGGTGAGACTGTTTTGGCTGAGGTCTTGGCTCATCGTGCTAAATATGATGAGCTGGCTGCGGTGAAAGTGATGCAAGCTTCAGATCAACGTGTTGAAGCTGTATGCTCATATTATGGAACTTGTGGTGGCTGCAGCCTCCAACATATGGGGCATAAAGCTCAACTGGCGCATAAACAAACTGTATTGGCTGACCAGCTTAAGCACTTTGGGGATTTGGCTCCGCAACAATGGTTGCCGCTTGTCGAGAGTGAGCCGTGGGGTTATCGTTCGCGTGTCCGGCTCAGTGTCGACTATGGCCGAAAAGGAGAAGGGCTTCGAATTGGCTTTCGTAAAAAAGCCTCCAAAGAGACATTAGATATAGATTCTTGCCCAATTATGGCTAGTGAGCTTTCAAGTGCCTTACCCGTACTTAAAGAACTTGTTGCTTCAATCTCGGTGCATAAAGCACTTGGCCACCTGGAACTGTCCTTGAGTCGTGAGGGAATAGGCGTGTTGATTCGGCATGTGAAGCCTCTTGAGCAGAGTGACTTGGAAATGCTTAGAAACCTTGCGAAGGAGCAGAAGTGGACGGTGTTTCTGCAAGCAGGGGACATTTCCAGTATTCAGCAGTTGTGGCCGGAAAATGAGTGCCGAGAAGAAGGCCAAGCTAACTTGTCCTATAATTTGCGGGTATTGAAGCAAAATTTAGCCTTACAATTCCACCCAAAAGATTTTACGCAAATCAACCTTGGTGTGAATCAGAAGATGGTTCTACTCGCGCTGCAGCTACTTGAACTTAAATCTGATGAGCGTGCTCTGGATCTGTTTTCAGGACTGGGTAATTTTACTTTGGCAATGGCAAAGTGCGCTAAGGAAGTTGTTGGGGTTGAAGGCAGTCAGGATATGGTGGAAAGAGGCTTGTTTAATGCACAAGCTAATGATATCGAAAATGTCACTTTTTATGAAAGTAACCTATACAGTGACTTCTCGGCTCAAGCTTGGACGAAGGGAGTTTATGATAAGATTTTGATCGACCCGCCTAGAGCAGGTGCTTTGGATATCGTGAGCAATATTAGGCAGTTTGGGGCAAAACGAATAGTTTATATATCATGCAACCCGGCTACATTAGCGCGTGACGCGGGGATCTTGGTGCAGCAAGGGTATCGTCTGATGCAGGCAGGGGTTTTGGATATGTTTCCCCATACTGAGCATTTAGAGTCGATAGCTGTTTTCGATAGTAAGTAGGCTAAGAATAATAAACAGGTAGTTTTATGGTTAAGGTTCGCGAAGATTACATTGAGGATTTCGATGGCGAAGCCGCCATTGATCAATGGCTTGATAAAATCAGTTCAATTACCGAGTTGGGTAATATCGAGACAGTACGCCAGGCCTGTGAAACTAGCCTTGAAATCGAGCAGAAATCGGTCCAGGAAGATCGAGTCTGGGCAAAAGAGCACAATAGTTTTGTAATTGGTTTGGAGATGGCTCAGATTCTGATCGAGTTGGAATTGGATCAGACAGCTATCATTGCAGCAATACTTTATCGAGCTGTCCGCGAAGGTAAATTGCCGCTGGAGCAAGTATCGAAAAAATTTGGCGGAGAAACTGCCAAGTTGATCGAAGGTGTTGCGCGAATGGCAGCGATCTCTGCAACACATCGTCCATTTAAAGGTATGGTTTTAGGTCAGACTCAAGGGCAGATTGATAACGTCCGGAAAATGCTTGTGACCATGATTGATGATGTGCGCGTCGTACTCATCAAGTTGGCAGAGCGAACTTGCGCAATTCGAGCGGTTAAAGACGCGAACTCCGAAAAACGTCAGCGTGTTGCACGAGAAGTCTTTGATATTTATGCGCCTTTGGCACATCGCTTAGGTATAGGCTATATCAAGTGGGAGCTCGAAGACCTGTCTTTTCGCTACTTACACACTTCAGCCTATAAAAAGATAGCGAAATTGCTGGATGAGCGCCGAGTTGACCGGGATTCTTTTGTAAAAAGAATGACTGAAAAACTTGAGCTTGAATTAGAGAATGCCCACATCCGCGGCGAAGTCGCTGGCCGAAGTAAACACATCTATAGCATCTGGCGAAAAATGCGCCGTAAGAATCTAGATTTTTCTGAAATTTACGATATTCGAGCTTTTAGAATTCTGGTGCCCAGTGTACAAGACTGTTATTCGGTACTAGGTGTTGTGCATTCCTTGTGGAAGCATATTCCTTACGAATTTGATGACTATATTGCTAACCCGAAAGAAAATGGCTATCGCTCTTTGCACACAGCTGTCATTGGGCCAGAAGGAAAGGTCATGGAAGTGCAGATCCGTACGAGGGAAATGCACGAGGAAGCCGAACTGGGAGTTTGTGCTCACTGGCGCTATAAAGGTACCGATGTTAAAAGTCGATCTTCAGGGTATGAGGAAAAGATCAACTGGCTTAGACAAGTACTGGAATGGCAAGAGGAGGTGGGTGATGCCTCGGAAATTGCAAACCAGCTAAGCTCAGACGTTGGTGAAGACCGTATTTACGTATTTACACCTGATGGCCATGTTGTTGATTTGCCAAATGGCGCAACGCCGGTAGATTTTGCTTACCGTGTTCATACTGAGGTGGGCCATGCTTGTCGTGGTGCTAAAGTAAATGGTCGTATCGTGCCGTTAACTTACCCGCTTCGAACTGGCGAGCAGATTCATATTCTAACCTCTAACCAGGCTTCGCCGAGCCGTGACTGGTTAAATCCGAGTTTAGGCTATATTCAGACCTCGCGCTCACGAGCCAAGCTGGTTCATTGGTTTAAGCAACAGAATCGATCTCAGAATATCACTGATGGCCGAATACTTCTGGAGGATGAGCTTAAGCGCTTGTCTATTGGCGATATCCATTACTCGGAACTTGTGGAACAAACTCAGTTCAATAAGGTGGATGACCTATTTGCGGCGATTGGTGCAGGAGACGTGAAGCCAACGCATATAGCGAATGTTGCTCAGAAAATTCTGCAGCCTAAAGAACAGCAATTGGATCTTCGTCTTGGTGCACCACAGCAGAAAGCGGCGAATAGTGCTGGGCGAGATGATATCAAGATCAAGGGCGTTGGGCGCTTACTAACAACTATGGCGAAGTGTTGCCAGCCTGTGCCAGGAGACCCAATTACGGGTTATATAACAGTTGGACGAGGCGTCTCGATACACCGACAGGATTGTATGAATTTGCTCCAGCTTGAAGACTTGGAGCCAAATCGTATTATAGAAGTTTCCTGGGGCTATGAAGCCGATGCAGCCTATGGTGTGGGTATTGAGATTCAAGCCTATGACCGAGAAGGCCTGCTTCGGGATATAACGATTGTACTAGCTAACGAGAAGGTCAATGTAACGGGCGTGAATTCATACTCTGACCCACAAGAAAATATTGCGACCATTACCATTGCAATGGATGTGTCGAGCTTGGCGAGTCTTGGGCAAGCCCTAGCCAAGATCAAGCAATTACCCAATATTATTGATGCTCGCAGAAAACGTAACTAAGGAGCTTTGGTGTCTTCAGAGAAAGTTAAAAAGGCTCAGGATAGTATTCTAGAAGGTGCTTCCAATAAAGATGGAGTACTGAACCAGGCTTTGGATATTCAAGCGCGCGCAGCTAAGCACGGCTTTGATTGGCCTGAAATAGAGCCAGTTTTTGATAAAATAGCTGAAGAACTGGACGAGCTTAAGCAGGAAGTCATAAAAGCGAAAGCGCAGTGTAAGACAAGCACGGCTGAAGACCTTTTTAAAAGGCCTGAAATTCGAGCTGAGTTTGGTGACTTGCTTTTCAGCTGCTTGAATCTATCGCGCTTTCTAGGTGTACTTCCTCAAGATGCGCTTCAGCTTACCAATGATAAGTTTACTTCGCGCTTTCAATTTATCGAGGAGCAATTGGGCAATCAGGGCACTTCTGTGAGCGAGGTGCCCTTAACTCAACTAGACCAGCTCTGGGAGTTGGCCAAACTGAAAGAGAAATAAGCTTTCCAATTAGTTTTCTTCGCTAAAGTCGTAGTTCATTTCTGTAGAGGGTGCTTGCAGGTAGTAACCCTGAATATAGTTGACGCCCGCTTGCCACAAAGTTGATAGCAGGGCTGCACTCTCTACCAGCGGCACGATAGTGAGTTTACCCATGGACTGTAAGGTCTGAATCATTTCTTTAGCCTGTTCTTTTGAATCTTCACCCTTTTGCATATCTTGAGTAAAGGAACCTTCAAGCTTGATGTATTCTGGGCTTAAGTGTTTCAGAAGGTTGAAAGGTTTTAAGGCATGGCCGAACTGATTGATCGACATTTTACAGTGTAGGGTGCTGATACCTTTGGCAAACTCTTTTGCTTGTTTCATGTAAGTGATAGCGTTGTTTTCCGATATCTGGAAAATTAAAGAGTCGCCAGGTAGGCGAGCGGCTTTCAGCGCTACATTCAGCCATGAGGTGAAGGTTTGATCTTGTAGCGTCTCGCTGGTCAGGTTAATAAAGAGTTTGGTGTCATGACCTTTTGATCTATGTTCACTTAAGTGTTTAATTGTTTGTAAGATAACCCATTTGTCGATTTTGCTGGCCATATTACTTGGGCCGCTTGGTGGCAGGAAGTCATAGGGTGAAATTTCCTCGCCCTCTTCATTCAGCATGCGAATAAAGGCTTCGTAGTTCTCATCCCCTTCGCCTCTCAAGCTGATAATCGGTTGGAAGAGCAGCTTGAATTTGTCATTGTCGATTGCATCCTGAATCAGCTCCATTGCCATGTCATGGTCATCTAAAGGCTTATCAGTTTGAATCGTGTACAGTTTGACTCCATTTATCTCTTCAGCGTTGTCCTGAGAAGCGAGTTCTTGAGACGCCGTTTGAGCTCTACCTAGAATATCATTGATGGCGGGGGCATTCTCAGTTATCAAAGTGACACCAGTACTAAGTGTTATCTGAATTGTTTTTCCATCGACCTCAAATAAGTGATCTTCAACAGCCTGACCATAAGCTTGGGCGACTTCAACGGCATCATCTCCATTTTGTGCCGGGCATATTAGGCCAAAAACATCGTCGCTTAATCGAGCCAGGTGATGGTCGCTCTTTCGGTTGCTATCAATAACATGAGCCAGGTCGCGTAGTACCAGGTCGGCATCAGCCATGCCAAAATTGGTTTTTATCTTCTGAAAGTTATCGATGGCCAGGTAAAGTACGCCTGCATGCGTACTATTATTTACCGCACATTCTTTTGCATCGTGCAGTTGTTCCATAAAGTATTGGCGGTTATATAAACCTGTTAGCAGATCCTGTTGGCTGAGTTCTTTTATCTTTTCCGCAAGTTCTTCATTGTCATGCTCTGGACGGATAATAATTTGTAGGCAGTCTTCGCCGTCGTAAGTTGCAGCGGAAAGGCTCATGGTTGCGCTAATTTCAGTACCATCTTCACGAATGGATATGCAGGTTGTTGCTTCGGTCTTTTCGGCTTGCGGGTTATCTGAAAAAGGCTTAGATAGCTCTTTGAAGCTGCTTTGTGATTCTGAATTAAAGGTATCAAGCACAGGAATGCAGATCATTTCATCGATATCATCGTAGCCAAGGAACTGCATATAGGAGCTGTTGGCATAGATGTGCATACCATCACTGATATAAGCAATGGCATCTTTTGAGCTATCGAGTAACAATTCACAGCGGTGCTCTGCATCGCGAATTTTTGCTTCCATTAAACGCAACTTTTTACGATCGGCTCGACTCTCTAACTCTCGTCGCAGTACGACGACTATGTGTTTATCATTTTCGAAAGGTACGACATCTTTTGCGCCGGCTTTCATGTGCTTAACCAGCTGCTCATCGTCATAAGCATCACTTAAGACGATAAAGGGCAAATCGCGGTCTTTTTGGCGTATATGCACTAGGGCTTGGTTTATATCAAAGTCAGCTTCTTTTTCGCGGGCAACAAATAGATCCCAAGACTGCTCTTCAAGCGCATCGACGAACTCTTCTTCAGACTCGATACGCTTTGCCCGGGTAGGTATGCCGGCATTGCGCAACAGGCTGATTAGCTTTTCTGCGTCGTTCTCTGATGGGTCGAGAATAAGTAGATAAATTGTGTCGTTTATTTTGCTCATTGACTTGGGATACTGCTCTTAATGTTCAAAAAATATATACCTGTTAAACCAGGCAAGTTATTAATATAGAGCGCTTATGGTGTGCTCTATTTTCGTTTTCAGTTCTCTATTTATAGTGTCGGCCACAATGAGTCGAAGTCATCATCGTTGTCGCCTACCTCAATATCAGGAACCCGATTTTCAGTCAGCTCTTTCATTTGTTTGTTTTCTGACAGTTCAAATTGACTAAAGCTACCGGTCGCTGATACACGTGTTTCTAAATTACATTTTCCTTCGGCGCCATTGGCTCGAATCGATACCTTATGACCGGACATGAAGGGAAGCCTGGGTGTAATAAGTGTCGTAGGCTGACCTATGGCACTCAGTTCTGGTAACAGGAGTCCTCTTAGGTACTCGCTAGGGTCTCCCGTCTTCTGAAGCAATTGGACACCACATGGCTTAGCGCTAGGCGCTAATAGTTCGATCCCTACCTGGGTACCTTGCTGCTTGATATGTCTGATCCAGCGAATAACCGCGATGCTCCATGCTTGCTGAGCATTTTCACGCAAGGAAATTATTTCACCCGCTTGAATATTGCTTGGTACTTCACCTTCCCATTGCAGACAATAGCCACCAGGGCTTGTATTGACTAAAGGAACTGTGTACTTCGGGTAAGCGCTGTCGAGCTTGTCATCGATTGCTCGGTCATAGGAAATGGGCGCGTCGGAGGGCGTAGTCGCCGAATGACTACCGGCATCATAGCTGTCACCCCAACCATCCTGAGACTGATTGGTGGCACTTAGGAAAATATTGTCATCACCTGAGGTTGAACCGGATGCATGTTGAAGCATTTGTGTGTGGAACTCGACTTTTCCCGAGGTGTAATAGTGGCTTGCACTTAAACCAACACATAGGTTTAGGGCACCCTCATCTTCTACCCGTTTAAAGCTGCGCTTGGTTAATACACCGAATGAATGATGTAAATGATCCAAAACGACGTCGGAAATATGCTTAGGCAGTGCTATGATCGGCTCTTTTTCAATACGCTTCTTTGACTTTGCCTGCTCTACTTCAGTGTTAAGGTGTTCATTTAGTCTGCTCACTAGTTCGGTCGTGTTAAAGCCATAATGGCTGGCACTGGTACTTTTAAGTAAGCTTTTGTATCGAGGTGGTAGATCTTGCTCGATATTGATTACAAAGACTGATTCATCGATTTGATCGGCACCGATGTCAACTAGGTCTGACCACAATTCGAAAGCGTAATAAGCAATCTGTATATCGTTTTGACGTAGCTGGTTAGGGCGACAGCAGCTTAGTAAGAGATTCTGTTTATAGACTTGATCTATTCGAGTTTCTCGTCCGTCTCTTCTTTGATCGTCTGCAACGGTATATTTCAGTAAATTGTGTTGTTCAGCAAAGTAGAAAACCTGATGCATTTCGACCCAGATATCTCTGGGAGTGTGAATATAAAGCTGATTAGATCGGAGCAGGACTTGCCCATACTCGGACATCATCCTATGAGCAGCACAAGTAAAGTTTTTCCTGACTTTTTCGCTATTAATGTTAGGCACGCTATCGATAAGAATTATCTTATACGAGGTTGCGAGATGTATTTGGATAGCTTGAGTCAGGTTAGCAATTTTTTGCTGTTTTTCACTTAGTACAACTGACTGATTAAGGAAGTGTTTAGACAGCTCCTTACATACATAGTCTATTGGCGGCCTCAATAGTTCCAGAATTTGCATTCGTGTTAGAGGAGGAAGAGTCAGCTTATTAAACTCGATTATTGCCTGGTATAACTGGCGTGAGAGCTCTCCCACATTAGCCATCGGCAAATCCTTCACCCAAGCTTTAATTGCTGCTGGAGTATGTTCAGCAAAAGAAAAACTGATTAAAGTTTGCTCGGGGGTGGATAAATTTAATTCTATATCTTGGCCGTGCATTCATGATTCCTAAATTTGTAGTAAGAGGCTACTTATTTTGCTTGTACGGGTCAGCATCTAGTCAGAAAATTATGCGAAACCGTAGCCATAATACGCTTATAACTAGCATAGCAGGGATTATGGTATTGTCTTGAATGAGGGGGAAAAAGTGTGGCTTGAATTGTTAAATCGCGTTACAGGCTCGATTTAGTTCTCAGTAGCACATTATTTATGGCCAACTAAATGTTGCCAGGCTCTTAGAGTTTTGCCCCGGGATTTCCTGACTGAGGCGAGGAACGAGATAACCAGGCAGAGCGCCAAGAAGTTGCTTATAGAGCTTAAATGCTTCGCGCTCAGAGACCTCGAAATGCGCTGCGCCTGAAACACGGTCATACATAAATAGGTAGTAAGGGAGAATGCCCAGGTCAAAGAGCGCTAGACTAAGCTTTGTTAGTGTCTCTGCATGATTATTGACGTCTTTTAGCAAGACTGCCTGGTTCAATAAGGTGACGCCAGCCTGTTTGAGAGCAGTGAAGCAGGGTCTGAGTTGACTATCTAACTCGTTAGGGTGATTGCAGTGTGTGACGAGTATGAGTTGTTTGTTGCAATCAGAAAATATTTTTAATAGTTCTTGGTCGATTCTTTCCGGGATACTGACGACCATTCGAGAATGAATACGAATGCGTTGGATATGCTTGATATCAGCAATATTGTTTATTAGCCAGGCAAGGTGGTCGTTATTGTGTATTAAGGGTTCGCCACCGCTCAGGATTACCTCATCTAATTCTTTGTGTTCTTCAATGTAGTTGAAGACCTTTCGCCATTCGTTTTTTGATTGGCGATGCGCGTCATAAGGAAAATTCCGGCGGAAGCAGTAACGACAGTTAATAGCGCACACAGTACTACTCATGAGTAATACCCGATTATTGTACTTGTGCAGTAAGCCTTTGACGGGAGAGTACTCTTCCTCGTTCAGAGGGCTATCGTTAAAACCATCGACTTGCTTGAACTCTCTATTTTGAGGAAGTACTTGTAGAAGAAGTGGGTCATTCGGGTCGTTTGAACGAATACTTGCCAAGTAACGTGGTGGTACTCTTAATTCAAACAAACGCTCAGCCTCTTCATCTACTAAAGGATGATCGTTCAGACCTAGCTTGTTCAGCAAGTCTGCAGTACTTATTTTGCACTGGCTAAGTTGAGACTGCCATGAACCGTATTGCGCTTTATTTTCGACAGGAATAGTTGATAGATGTATCATGTGCGCTTTAATTTTGGTCTGCGAGCCTAAAAAAGAGTCAGCCCTTGATGTAAAGAGGCCGGTAAACCGCGCAGTATATAGCGAAGTAAAGCTATAGAAAACAGTTTGTCGCCCACTCATTGGCCCTGTATAGATTAGGCTGGACCAAGATAGCGAGAAAATAATTCCGTAAATTGAATAGTTCCTGCATAAATATGTAGGAGACAGAAACAGGTGAGATCAAAATGGGAAGTTATTCTACCAGCGAATTCCGTTCAGGCTTAAAAGTAATGTTGGATGGTGATCCTTGTGCGGTGATTGAGAATGAATTTGTAAAGCCAGGAAAAGGCCA
>NZ_LWEY01000148.1:0-756 GCF_001634935.1 Oleiphilus sp. HI0043
GTATGTCGCTGCTCTATGTAAAGTGTTTATTAGCGTTTGGGTGCACTGAGAAAGAGACTCACCAGCCACAACAACGCCGTCTTCATGGCCGTCCATGCAAAAGAGAATAGACTTCTCAGATAGTAATAATTGAGCGGATAGTTGGCGCACTGATTCTGCCATCTCTGGCGTGCCATAAGGTATTTCTTTGGGGGTGGAAGCTAGCTTGAGCGCTGAACGTTGCTTCCATATTTCTGTGGAGTGAACGTGCACCACAGCTTTTATTCGGGCACTAAGCTTATAGATGACGCCATGCGTCATACTTTCCGATGAGGGCTTTGTTTCACCTTCTGCATGTATTGTATTTGTCTCAGGGTGGCTTTGGTTTACGAGGCATATATCCCGAGGGAATAGCGTTGGAAGGTGGCCTGTTTGAGTGCCGCTGATCCAGAAAGAAGGAGGCGCTTCAATGCTAGAGTCTGACTGGCAACGCAGTGATAGGTTGCCAAAGCCATAGCCTTCATAGCGATTATCATCCTGGCCGATTAACCCGTGAGCCATCATTTGTTGGCGGCATTGGTTCAGTTCAGCCAAACTGGTATCGTCAATCGAGATGCTTCGATGCTCGAATACCAGCTGATATTTGATAACGCCTTCTTGCTCCACTTGTGTTCTCTCAGACTTGAAGAGGCAGTTAAACTAAGTTTTCGGCAGCGTTACGCCAGTCTGGCCCTGGTATTTTCCACCACGATCTTTATAACTTGTTTCACATACTTC
>NZ_LWEY01000149.1:0-1503 GCF_001634935.1 Oleiphilus sp. HI0043
TTTTCCTTATTCAGTTATTTGCCAGTCAAAAGCCACTTAATTCGCACTATGAGCCTGTTTCTCTTGGCCCTTCATTACCTTTATCTTCCTCGACTGAGGATTACCTTGATGTGCCTACTCCTCAGATTCCAGAGTATTTGAAAGCGGAGCCTAGTGAGATTGAGCAGCTGATTGAAGCCTTAGTAAGCTTACTGGTTCAAGAACACTCAAGTGAGAAACACTTACCGTCTTTTCACGCAAGCTTGAAAGAAATGCGTAACGACTTAATACAGTCCTACCCAGATACAGGTGCGGAAATATTTGAGCGAATTATTCGAACGGCTTTCCCCGAGTTAGTAGATGATATTCTTGCTTTATTAGCAATGCTTGATATCTATGACGAGTGGCTCTTGACTAATATATTAGATCTGAATGAAATGCCTGCGTTGCAGCAGCAAGGCATGTTGTGGCAAAAGCGCTATGAAATTTTTGGTGAGGAGTTAGCAGAAGCTATTTGGGAGAAAGAACGAAGTGCTGAAGAAGATAAACGAGAGTCGATGCTCTCTACCGTTAATATGCTTAACCAGTCACTTGATATGAGCATGCAAGACCGAGTTTATCTATTGCAAAGCGCTTATGATGAAAACTATTTTGGCTCTGTTGAAGATTTGGTGCTTGATTCGAAAGGTATGTTATCTCAAGTTGTCTTTGGTCTTAATGCTGTACAAAGTGAACTCGGTGCATTAACACGTGAAGAACGTCAGTATGAAATTAATGAAGTGAGGCGGCTCATCGGATTCGAAGAGTCCCAGATAGAATGGTTGGCCAAGCGAGACCAAGAGAGAGAGGATCGGTGGAATAATGGTTACGCATATATGGAAGAGCGTTCACTTGTCTCTGAGCAGTTTGAAGGCGAAGCCTTAGTAGAAAAGCTAAGCGCTTTGCGAGAGAAGTACTTTAAAAATGAGGCCAGTACCATCCAGAAGGAAGAAGAAATGTTAGGTTTCTTCCGTTATAACAGAGAAAGGGTTTATGGGCGAAACTGATTACTTAAGAGTCTTCAAATGGAAAGAAAAAAGGCGCGTTGAGTTTTCTCAATGCGCCTTTTTTATAATCTTTCGAAAGTTAGCTCTTAATTGCGTTTGCCTGCGCTATTGCGTTACCAATATAGGTAGCAGGCGTCAATTTCAGCAGCTCTTCTTTAGCAGGGTCTGGAATATCTAAAGTCTTCACAAAGCTTTGAATCGTTTCCTGGTTCATTACATTACCGCGAGTTAGCTCTTTAAGCTTCTCGTAAGGTTGTTCAACCTTATAGCGACGCATAACGGTTTGAATCGGCTCAGCCATGATTTCCCATGCGTTGTCGAGGTCTTGAGCTAAACGCTCCGGGTTAATTTGAAGCTTGTTTAGACCCTTTAGCGTGGACTGGTAAGCAATGATGCTGTTCGCCAGGCCGACGCCTAGGTTACGAAGAACCGTAGAATCTGTCAGGTCACGCTGCCAGCGAGAGATAGGTAGCTTTTC
>NZ_LWEY01000150.1:0-583 GCF_001634935.1 Oleiphilus sp. HI0043
ATAAAGTGACTTGAACTGCAGCACCGGCTCTCAGTGCTGACAAGCATAGAATAGCGCCAGCAATCGTCGTGTATGACGTATTTTGTTGTGGGTTTGGCATTGAGCCAGAGCAATCTACATATAAATCTAAATCGCAAGGTTCTACCTCTGGCTCTGCACCCTCGTCAAATCCCCATTCTCGCTTAACGGTGGTAACACCCGGTATTACCTTTTGACTCATGGACATTGAGCTAAACCAGTCCACATCTTCAATTGGCTCCCCCGGTTCCCAAAGAGTTGTTCCTTCCGGAATAAGTTCGGTTTTCACGAGCTGCCTCTTTGATGGAAACGAAACCAGATGTGGTATTGAGCGCTCACGGTAATAACGCACTGCGATTTGATGATCTGATAGGTCGATACCTGCGGATTTTAAAATTTCCCCATACTCGAATGGTTCACGATACTGGCCATTGCCATCTGATTGTGAGCTTTCACCTAGGTTAGATTCCCTTGCTCCTGCCTCATTTGCGCTCGCATCGCCAATCAAATCTGGATCCATTGATGGGTGAATATTATCCATTTCACCCTGATCCTTATTGATCAA
>NZ_LWEY01000151.1:0-668 GCF_001634935.1 Oleiphilus sp. HI0043
TGCTATTAGCCACTCGGTCCAGTTTATCAATGGCTTGACCCACGAAATGGGCGCAGGGTTTGAGTCACTCGAGGCAACGCTTCGTACTTTTCGTCACCATTATGTGCCAGCGATGCTTGCCTTGATTAGTGATGCAATTGGTTTCATGACCCTGATTGTGGTTGAGGTGGATGTGATAAAAGACTTGGCCGTTGGTGCCAGTGTTGGTATTGCCAGTATTATCATCACCAATATGGTATTGCTGCCTATTATTATGTCTTACTTTGGTGTGACTAAGCGTGGTATCGCGCATGTGCGTAAGGTAGAAAAGCACCCCAGCCCGATATGGGCAAGAATAGCGAAGATGGCATCTCATAAATATGCTTTGCAGTTTATTATTCTTGCGCAATTTGCTGTGGCAATGGGTCTTTATGTCTCCCAGGGGTTGAAGATTGGAGAGCTAGATGCGGGTGCTCCCGAGTTACGCCCTGACTCTCGTTATAACCTGGATAATGCATTTATTACCAGTAACTACTCGACCAGTGCTGATGTCATGGTGCTGATGGTTAAGACGCCACAAGCGCAATGTGTATCTTATGAAGTGATGGATTTAATGGAGCGTTTGCAGTGGGAGCTAAATCATACTGAGGGTGTTCAATTAAGTGTTTCGATAGTGAATATTTCAAAGG
>NZ_LWEY01000152.1:0-575 GCF_001634935.1 Oleiphilus sp. HI0043
TAAAAGCATATCCGGTTGAACTCTTACGCAGCGAGAATGATGGTGTTTGGCTAGGCGGTTTACCCGAGGTGCTTGAGCTTATTACCGTCGGGCAAGGTTTTGTTTCGGTTGGTGAAAAGGTCAGCCCTGTTCGAGTTTCGGCAGAAGATAAGGCGTCAGGAGTAGATTCTTAATGAAAGAGTACTTTGGTACGGCACCAAAAACGCCAATCGACTGGGCGATAGAGCGTCGCCGTGCTGTGCTGTTGGTCTTGGTATTTTTACTAATATCCGGGATTTTTGCTTATCAGAGTATCCCAAAAGAGTCTGAGCCGGATATTGCCATTCCTATTGTTTACGTATCGATGTCGCATGAGGGTATTTCACCTGAAGATGCCGAGCGCCTACTTATTCGGCCAATGGAGAAAGAGCTTAAGTCGATAGAGGGTGTCAAAGAGATGAGCTCCGTTGCCTCCGAAGGGCATGCATCGGTGACGCTTGAATTTGATGCCGGTTTTGACAGTGATACGGCCTTGGATGACGTCCGTGAAAAGGTTGACCGTGCCAAATCAAAGCTACCTGCGAGTAGTGATGAAC
>NZ_LWEY01000153.1:0-1516 GCF_001634935.1 Oleiphilus sp. HI0043
AACCTCTTGCTTGGATTCAAGTATCCAGTTAGCCGACTCGGATAAATCCAAGCATAGGTCGCTAACCTTAACCACACCATTGCAGGCCATAATCAGCGAACGCTGAATCGCATTATCAAGCTCTCGGACATTTCCCGGCCAATGGTATTGAGACAAGTAAGTCTCTACACCCTCACCAAACTCCATTTTTTCACGCTTCATTTTGCTAGAATGCTCAGCAAGCAAGCGTTTAGCCAGCGGCCAAATATCCATAGGACGCTCTCGCAAAGGCTTCCAGGCCATGGGAAACACGCTCAGACGATAATACAAATCTTCTCTAAACTTTCCTTCGTTTACGTACTCTTTTAAATCACGGTTTGTCGTCGCCAATACCCGTACATCCAAAGGAATCGCTTTTCTTCCGCCAACTCGCTCCACTTCACGTTCTTGCAGAACCCTAAGTAGTTTTGCCTGCAAGCCTAGATCCATTTCAGATATTTCATCTAGCAATAAGGTTCCGCCATTGGCAAGCTCAAACTTACCGGGCGAACTTGCATACGCGCCGGTAAAAGCCCCTTTCTCATGGCCAAACAGTGTTGCTTCTAGCATATTCTCTGGGATTGCTGCGCAATTCAAAGCAACAAAAGGTTTGTTCTTTCGCGATGATGACTCGTGAATATATCTCGCCAATACTTCTTTACCCGTACCACTTTCACCTGAAATCATTACTGTCGAATCAGATTCAGCAACTTTGCGAGCGACTTCAAAAAATTGCTTAGAGAATGGATCTTCAGCAACAGGCCCTTTCTCATCACTAGACTTTTCTTCAGATGTATCACCAAGCCCCAAAATTTTAATAATTGATTGAATTAAGGTTTTTGGTTCGAAAGGTTTTACTAAATAGTCTGCGGCACCACTTTGCATAGCTTCAACAGCCAGCTTAATTTGACCATAGGCAGTGATAAGCATCATCGGCAAACCAGGATATTTTAACTTAACCTGCTGCAAGAGCTCGTGGCCATCCATTCCCGGCATATTTACATCACTTATCACTACATCAAAATGCGCGTTTTCAAGCTCCTTCAATGCATTCTCAGCACAGTCCGCTTCTACGAAGCCCATCCCTGCAAGCTGTAATGTTGTACACAGTGCTTCTCTTAATTCCTTATCATCTTCCACAATTAATACTTTGGTCGCTGACATGACTTATTTACCTCTTAACACTGAGCAAAATTATTATTAGTAGGAGTAACATTAATTGACGGCAGGTCAATCATTGCAGTCACCCCTTTCTTGGATGAACGCATTCTGAAATTACCTTTATGCGCCTTAACAACAGACTGAACTACCGCCAGCCCAAGGCCAGTCCCTTTTTGCTTGGTTGTATAAAACGGTTCAAAAATCTTACTCCTGTGCTGGCCAGGAATACCAGGACCGCTATCTCTAATCACAAGACACACAGCCCCATCCTCCTTAACCCCAACACTAATCTTTATTGTTAATGGCGTTTCCTTGCTAACTGCAGAACATTCCCAAG
>NZ_LWEY01000154.1:0-1537 GCF_001634935.1 Oleiphilus sp. HI0043
ATTATTACTGGATACTTCTAGTGTAAATTCAGTATCATTACCTGCTTTAAGGCTGCGAGCGACGAAAGCTTGCTGTTCGAAACTCCTTTGAAAGTAAAGTTAGGTAGCTTATGTCCGATAGTCCGTCACTCAATGCTAATGACCAAGTTCCACTTAAGCATAAACTCAACTTGGAAACTGCTAGAGCTCCCTGGCGCGAGCTACAGACTTTCTTCGCCTCGGGCATGGTGCTATACGTTGCTCCGGGTCTTGATCTATTGTTGGTGGGCGAGCAGTTTGCGGCAGATAATGCTCCGATCTTCAAGGAATGGCTAGCCTCGGGGCAGGTTGCCCAGGTTTCAGATGATCAGGCCTTAGCCTGGTATGAGGCCGATGCCGAACTGTGGACTTTAGTGATTAAACCTTGGATTCTAGTCCAGGCGGTTTCTAAATAAACTTAGTTCTGAGAATGCTAGTAAATATGTCCATTTTTATTAGCATAGCTGTTTAGTACGGCTTTGGCTTCGTCTCGGCAGACTTCAGTTATTACTTCTATCTTTCTTTTTTCAAGACCCGCTTTCCAAGCATTGGGTTTATCTCCTTCGTCAAAGCCTATCGCTTCGGCATCTTTGCCTGTTGCCGCACAGACGACGCGATGAATACCTGACCAGGGGATTGCTCCCAGGCACATAGCGCAGGGTTCGGTACTGGTAAGCAGTTCTAACCGGTGCTCGGATTTTGCTAGTTCGTAACTACCCAGTTGTTGTTGAGCCAAGCTGATAGCAAGGATTTCTGCGTGTAATATTGATAGACCTTGGCTTGTGACCAGGTTGACACCTAAAGATATCAGTTTGCCAGACTCGGTCTCAAAAACGCCTGCGGCAAAGGGGCCGCCAGTATCTTTATTAATGTTTCTTTGTGATGCCGCGATGACGAACTTCATTCGCTCGCTCAGGCTTTCACTTATCTGGTAGCTAGCACGATATTCACTTAACCAGTTAGGAAGCTGGATTTCTAAAGAGTTTGCGTAGGGGTCAATCATCTTTTACACGGCTTTTAAGACTGAGTAACTGGCGGTTATGTGTTTTCGAGAGTGTGATAATAGCCAGAATCGCGCCTACCAGTGCAATTGCCATATCAGATTGAGTATCCCAATTATCGCCTTGAGTACCTAAAAATGCTTCTGCTGCCTGGTCTGATAAGAGTGCGACCCACCATTCGATAAGTTCATAAAATGCGCTGAAGGCCAAGCATATGCTAATAATATAGAAATTGAGCCAGCTGACGCCGTTAACGACCTGCTTTCGAATAAGGATTTCTCTGGCAAGAATGGCTGGGACAAAGCCTTGTGCGAAATGGCCAACTTTATCGTAATTGTTGCGGTCCAAGTCCCAGGCTTCTTTTATCATGTCGAACAAGGGGACTTCTGCGTAGGTGTAATGTCCACCAATCATTAAAATGATACAGTGAATCAGGATTAGGAAGTACAGCAGGGGCGTCAGTGGAAAGCTTCGCCTTGTCGTAACGATTAATACCAGGCCGATGATCGCCGGAGCGA
>NZ_LWEY01000155.1:0-1792 GCF_001634935.1 Oleiphilus sp. HI0043
AAACTCTCGTGCTATGTAGTTACAGGTAGAGAGGACACCGCGAGAGTGGCGCTTTCCGCCAACGGCAACGGGTAAATTAGTTAACGCCGGTTGGTCACGGATTTCCACGGATACAAAGAAAGCATCCATATCTACATGAATTATCTTGCGCAAACCGTTGCCTCGAAATTAAATAACGCTGTTTAAATATACAGTTATATTGGGCGTGAGGCAAGTAGGGTTGGTTGCTAGCGTGTACAGCTTATTTACGATACACGCCGTCTAGAAAAGTGTTTACTTCAGAAAAAACCTTCTTGGTGATATCTCCTCTGACAATACCATGCAGATGGAAGTCTATTTCCCTGTAATGTGCGTTGCCCGTGTGAATGCTTTTATAAATATCTCTACCGCTTTGGACGTCAACTTTTGGGTCTTTATCTGCATGAATGACTAAGGTTGGGATGGTGATGCTAGAGAGCCCTTTCTGGACTTGGTTCATTAATTTTTTGATTTCAACGATGCTGCTTACCGGGCAGCGTAGATAATTGATGTGAGGATTGTCGGCATGGTTGGTGACAAACTCTTTACGAAACTTTTTAGTATCAAATACCGGATTAGCTATTTGTCTTAGAACCTTATTCCAGGTGTTGACAGGTTTGGCAAAGTTAGCAGAGAATTTTTTAAACTTGAGCGGCGCGCTGATACTCACAAGTGCATCAAAGGCGTCGGGTTTATCAATGACTTGTTTAAGTGCCACCGCAGCGCCAGTAGAGAAACCAGCGATGACGATATGCTCACAGCAGTGCTTAAGTATTTCGTGGCCCCGGTTAACCGCCGCCGTCCATTCGCTCATTTTACGGCGAGATAAATCATCTGCCGATGTACCGTGCCCGTCCATTCGTGGCGCGTAGACGGTATAGCCTTGGCTATAAAGATAGTCAGCCCACTCTCGCACTTCTTCCGGGGCAGCCATTAGGCCATGAACAAGCAGCACTCCCTGCGTGGCTTGAGGCTGATGAAGCAGGTAAGGTTGGCCAATTTCTGGTGGCTTGGTTTCACCTTTAAGGAAGTGTTCCTGGTAATCGTTTATAAAACGACTCGTTTCTTCCTCTAGCAGGCATTGTGCTTTAGAGCTTAAGCTCATCTTAGGCTGACGCCGTAGCGGAAAATGCACTGTAAATCAGGCTGTAATGACAGGCGCCACCAATTAAGACCATTACGTGGAAGAGTTCATGGAAACTGAAAATTCCAGGCAACATTAAGGGTTTCTTACTTGCATAGAAAATAGCACCTAGCGTGAACGCGATACCGCCAGCAAAAAGCAGATTAACCTGCATATCGGTCATGAGATCCAAGATTTGTTGCATGGGGAAAACTAGCATCCAGCCCATTGTCAGAAAAATTAAGGCATAGAGTATTCTTGGTGCGCGCGGGAAGAATAATTGTGAGCACAGGCCAAATGCCACCAGTCCCCATTGAATTGCTATCATTGGTAAGCGCCAGTCATCATCCAGAAAGAAGTAGCAGACGGGAGTATAAGAACCAGCAATCATAAAGAATATCGCTAAGCGGTCCATTTTTCGCCAGAAAGATAGCTCGTTCTCTTGCTTTTTAAAGCAGTGGTATAAAGAGCTAGCAGAAAAAAGAAAGATTAGTGACAAACCGTAAACTAAGGCTGTGACGAGCATTGAAGCAGAGCCGGTTGCAACCTTTAATAAAAAAACTGTACCGACCACGGCTGCTATCGCGCCAAGCAGGTGAGAGTAGAAGTTGAATGCTTCAGAGCTTTTAACCATTTTCAATACCGCTTTTT
>NZ_LWEY01000156.1:0-892 GCF_001634935.1 Oleiphilus sp. HI0043
TCCTCATCGCTTGGCGCATCACCACGCTCAAGAATATCTAATTTTTCTTTAAGCTGAATTAGCTCTTCTTGCAATGCATTGGACAAAGACTTAAGAACATCTGCACCCGGGCCAAACAACCGCTTGCTTTCTGCCGATAAAGACTTTTCATCAAAATCCAATAGGGAAACTTTGTAGCCTTCCAGTACTGCATTCACTTGCTGAGAATAATAACCACTAATTGCTAACAAGTAGATAAGCTCTTTATGCAAAGACTCCGGTGCCGATTTACTGGTCACCACAGTTCCAACCAATGCCATCTCACGAAGGTACTTTTCAACCTTCATAAACAAGCGCTTGCGAAGGTCATGAGTACTCATATCTTGTTCAAGCAAGGTGTCTGCGACAATATTCACTAAGGCCCAAAATTGCGCCAATGGCTCACCAGCACATAGTTTCATTGCACCTTTGGAGGCACGAGAGATTAGCCGCAACGCTATTTGCTTGTTTCGGTCACGCAATATGTCAAGCAAACCAACCTGATACATATGCCTGAAGCGCTTAGCGTGGTGTTCAAAGTCACCAAGTTTATTACTACTCGATAGGCCAAATATAGTGCTCGGGTCAAATGCCCTATCGCTGGGTAAGTCAAAAAAGTGTGACTCTGGAAAGGGTTTGGTTTTTCTGGCTATTCGAAGCTCATTGATAATCGGCAAAAGAAGCTCTGGATGATCAAGCTTCTTCTGACAAAAATATTCGGTATAACGGCGCAAGATAAAAATAGCATTACTTAGGTTTGTTAACAGGCCATTTTTGTCGTCATTTGCACCAACAGGCACTTCATTCGCTAAGGCAACAGATTCCTGACATAGCAGCACGCAGCCCTGTACCTCTACCAGCACAAAGATACCGC
>NZ_LWEY01000157.1:0-1129 GCF_001634935.1 Oleiphilus sp. HI0043
TAGTAAAGCAATGGCTGACCGCCTAATGCTACATGCAACAACATTGGAGTTTGTACACCCTATTTCAGGAAAACAAATAAAGGGCTTATGCCCCTCTCCATTTTAGCCGATACTAAACGCTGGAATGATATTCATTAACTCTACTCTTTCCCTTGAGTTAGTGCCGCTCCCCACAAGCAAAAAGTATGAGAAAAATCACTTTTCACTATTAAAAAAAATGAACATTCCCGTCTCACCCTCTAAGCTAGACCCTCATCAAAGCAAAGGAAAATTCTGTCCCGGTATTTAACTGAGATCTGACGCTAATGATACTGTCATGCAATTCAAGTATCTTCTGAACGATACTTAGACCAAGGCCAGCGCCGTCTTTCCTAAGCTCAGGATTTACGTCTGACGTAGACTGGTAGAAACGCTTAAAAACATAAGGGATATCTTCGGCAGCGATGCCACGGCCAGTATCAAAAACACCGACTTGAACGCCGCGTCCTTCTAACTTCAGTGACAAGGTAACTTCACCACTTTCTTTACTGTGAGAGATAGCATTATCAATCAGGTTCTGGAGCACCCTCTGCATAAGAGAAATATCGGCATTCACCAAAACATTCTCATCAGGCACTTTTGCGATCAATTCAAGCCCCTTTTCTTGCGCTCGTAATTCATAGTCTTGTCGCACATCGTAAACAAGCTCAGTCAAGGAGAATATCTCGTATTGTGGCTGAACCCTCCCCGCTTCTAGTTTAGATAATTCAAATAATTGACTAACTAAATCCCTTAAACGCTTGCTATGACGATGCGCCACTTCCAAATATTTTCTCTGCTTAGCAGAGTCTAGCGTCTCGGACTTGATAATGAGTGTTTCCAAATAGCCCTGCATGGCTGCCAATGGCGTTCTTAAGTCGTGAGAGACATTAGATATTAACTCCCTTCTTAAGCGATCACTTTCAGCGAGTTGATCAAACTGGCTTTGTATTCGTTGGCGCATAAGCGAAAAGGAACTCGATAAAACTTCAATTTCATCACTGTTACTCCTTAATTCCCAAGCATCACTTGTGCCTAGCTCAGCCTCACGATAAGTTCGAATTTCCTGAGCCAGCTTCCTCAGTGGGCTAGTAATTCGCTTGAAAGATAA
>NZ_LWEY01000158.1:0-13754 GCF_001634935.1 Oleiphilus sp. HI0043
GTTGATGCCGTTGATGCCGTTGATGCCGTTGATGCCGTTGATGCCGTTGATGCCGTTGATGCCGTTGATGCCGTTGATGCCGTTGATGCCGTTGATGCCGTTGATAGCTTAACAGACCAAACAAGCGATCAGGGTAGATAAAAAATTAATGAATAGCAAGAGAGGGAGCGCAAGGTATATCGTTTGAAGCTGATTAAAAGGCTTGCCATTCCCCCCCTCAAACAATCTTATCACTTACTACTTGTATTAAATAACGAAGATAACTTTACTCTTAGTAAAATTATCTTCGTAAATTTAGCCACAAAATATAAATAAGTTACAGCTCCAAAGCCAGTTCAGGTGCGTCACCCCCTTCTGCAGGCTCAATCTTAGGCATATATTTTTCTCGAACCTTGCCCTCAATATCTTCAGCGATTTCGGGGTTCTCTTTCAAGAAGTTGGCAGCATTAGCCTTACCCTGCCCGATCTTGTCGCCGTTGTAGCTGTACCATGCGCCAGCCTTATCTACCAAGCCTTCCTTAACACCGAGATCTATGATTTCCCCCATGCGGTATATACCCTTGCCGTAAAGGATCTGGAACTCTGCCTGTTTGAATGGTGGTGAAACCTTGTTTTTTACAACCTTAACTCGCGTTTCGTTACCAATAATTTCGTCGCCCTGTTTTACCGCGCCGGTACGACGAATATCCAAACGTACCGATGAATAGAATTTTAAGGCGTTACCACCGGTTGTTGTCTCAGGGTTGCCAAACATTACGCCGATCTTCATACGAATTTGGTTGATGAAAATACACAAGCAATTAGCATTTTTAATATTACCCGTAATCTTACGAAGTGCCTGCGACATAAGTCTCGCCTGCAAGCCCATATGACTATCACCCATATCCCCTTCGATTTCAGCTTTTGGCGTTAAGGCAGCAACTGAGTCAATAATTAATACATCAACAGCACCTGAGCGTACAAGCATATCGGCGATCTCTAATGCCTGCTCTCCGGTATCTGGCTGAGAAACCAAAAGCTCATCAACGTTGACGCCTAACTTCTCTGCGTAAATTGGATCCAAAGCATGTTCAGCATCAACAAACGCACAGGTTTTACCTTGCTTTTGCGCCTCTGCAATAACCTGCAATGTAAGTGTTGTTTTACCAGAACTTTCGGGGCCATAAATTTCAACAATACGACCATAAGGAAGACCACCAATTCCCAAAGCAATATCCAGGCCTAGAGAGCCAGTTGATACAGAGGGGATCGCCTCTCTGGGCTGGTCGCCCATCTTCATTATTGCACCCTTACCAAACTGACGCTCTATCTGAGAAAGTGCAGCACCTAAAGCTTTCTTTTTGTTGTCTTCCATTTAAATATCCCCTAACTAATAACTCTTTGCAGGCCATAACTAAATATTACGACCAGTAATTTATACTGTATACATAATCAGTATTATGTGCAGTTAAATACTAACTGTCCAATATTTTTTTCATTATTTTTCGTTCGTCCAAACGCGAGCGTTGGCCAAGGTGACTTACTACTGTTTTAGGTCTATAGTTTTATTATTAGTACCTTTAACCGCCTTGGATTGCAAAATACATGCTTGACCCGTTGAAACATTACATCCAGTTCTTTTGGCCTAAGCCCCACTCAATAAGCAAAGAGCTTCAGGTTCGCTATCGCTTATTACTTTACTTCCAGTTCTTTACCAACCTGGTAATGATTTACAGCATTATTAAATGGACTAAGGCCGACTATACCGCGCTTGTAGTATCATCTTCGATTGGGCTTCTCATGTCGCTTATTTCAAGCACCCTTGTGAGACTCAAGTGCTCTCCAAACGTAGTTGCTAACATGCTAATGGTTGGGGCCTTCCCTCATGGCTTCAATATGATCTACAGCCTTGGCGGCTTACATTCTTCACATATATTTTGGATTCCGACCCTGGTTTGTATTGCCTATCTATTAGCCAACAGAAAGTCTGGACTATTTTGGTTTTGCACCTCATTCACTAGCATTGGCTTATTGGTGTACTTCGATCGCAGCGGTGTGGTATGGGACAACTATCCTTTCAGTGAAAGCCAGAAGCTTATAGACACCTATTCCGGCTACTTATTGCCAATGATCATTATATGGCTTGGCCAGAGCTATGCTTTTCGCATAAGGCAAGAATCACTAGCTGAAGCAATCCAAGCAAATGAAGAGACAAGTAGTCTGGTAATTTCGGCCGAAAAGAACTCACAGCGCTTAGGAGAGATTCTGAATGAAGCCAAGTCGACATGCCATACCCTATCCACCTCATCAAGATCCTTGCTAGAAAACATCAAAAAAATGAACAGTGATAGCCAGTCAATTGAAAACGGCGCACATTCTCAACTCGAGGCTTCTGAGCAGATTGATGCAACAGTTAGCGAAACGCAAACAACGCTTAGCGAGACATCTTCTCTTGTGAGAGAAATTGAAACTGTGACAAGAACTACACAAGCAAATGTCACATCTACCGCAGACTCCATGAAGAAAACAACAGAAAGCATGGATAAGATCAAACAAAGCTTCTCAAAAATTGAAGATGTTATTCAGGTCATTTCCGGTATCGTTAGCCAAACGAACTTACTTGCATTAAACGCAACAATCGAAGCTGCACGTGCTGGTGACAGGGGGCGTGGCTTTGCCGTCGTTGCTGACGAAATCAGAAGCTTATCAATTCGCTGTGATGAGTCTGCCCAAGAAATTACCGATGTAATAAAACAAGGGTCAGTAGACGTTGATAAGGGCGTCGAGATAGTACTTCACTCAGAAGCAGTACTGGAGAATACATCGGCCTCGGTTATTGAAGTTTCAGAACAAATTGAAAAAGTATCCAAGGTAATCAATAAACTGCAAGACAACATGACACAAGTCAGTGCTGCCTCGCAGAATGTTGGCGAGGTAAATAACAATAACGCTTACGCTGTTATACACCTACTGGAGTCAATTCAAAACCTGAGCACAATGACGACAAAGCTTAGCGACGTTTCAGAGAAGCTAGCAAACGTCGTGAATAAATAGCTAGCAGGTCACTTTCCTTACTAAAGCCCGACTAATCATTCTGACCTTCATGTTGAGGGGCAAACGCTTAAGGTTTGTTCCCACAATACCCTTCGTAAATCGGGTCTGTTTACTGTAATCAATATTTACATCTAACACGACTGGCTGACCCGCTTTGCTGATTCTCCAAGCTTCATCCAACATTTCATCTATATCGGAATTCTCATCGATCCGGACATAAGCTGCGCCAGTAGCCATCGCTACACCCTGCATTCTCGTATCCGCAAGAACCGAACAAGTTTTCCTGTTATACGGCACCTCTTGAGCTTGTGATATTTGGGATAACTCGCCATCATTAAATATGGTAAAAATTGCACCCAAGCCATTCTTGCTTGCCGTTGTAATTTCCATGCACGTCATCAAAAATGCACCATCACCAATAATACTGACAACGTCTTTTTCAGGATTAAGAAGCTTTGTTCCGATAGTCGCAGGGACAGCATAACCCATGCAATTGAAGTCGGTAGGCGAAATCATGGTTCTCGCTGTATGAATAGGCATAAGTTCTGCCGTTAAGAAGGTATGGTTACCGTCATCAACCACTACATAACCGTCATCAGGCAGCCTTTTCCTTAAGGCATCAAAGAATAAAGCTGGATTAACACGAGAACCACTATCGTGCTTATACCACTCTTGTTTATACGAAGCCTTTTGCTCTGAGATGAGCTGACTCACTTCCTTATAACGCGCATCAAAACAGATATTATTCTCATGTATTTTAGCTTTGAGCTTACGTAATAACGCGGGCAAGACCTCATTTGCATCTCCCTGGATCGCTACTTTCGCTGGGTAGTTTGTATTGAGAACTTTAGGGTTAATGTCAATATGAATCAAAGATTCAGGAACCGTAACGCCAAAGCTACCTGTACCAATTTCTCCAAAACGAGTCCCTACCGCAAGCAAAGCGTCGCAATCTTCAAATGCTTTCGTTGCGGCAGGCACTGCTGCAGCCCCAAAACTCATTCCCGTATGCATAGGATCATTTGCCGGAAAGGAGCTTAAGCCTTGCAAGGTAGTAGATGCCGGTGCGCCAAGCAAGCTAGCGACTTGCGTAGCAACATCAGAAACGTCCACCGCTCCCCAGCCCAAAAACAATCCGGGCTTATTAGCCTTAATTAAGATATCGACCGCTTCATCTAGCTGCTGTTCAAAATGACCAGACTCGACAAGCGCCTTTTCACTTAAAAATTCGGCATACGTTATTTGTCGTTCAACCTCCGCCGTATAAAGCTGTATATTCACTGGTATCTCAACAAATACTGGCCCTGGTTCGCCACTCGTCGCAATTTCGTAGGCTTTATATAGCGTTCTAATAATATCTTTCTGGTGAGCTACCTTAAATGTTGCCTTGGTAATTGGCGCTAGCATCGCATGCTGATCCATATCGTGAAGCTGGTATTCAAAGTCTGAATCGCTCCGCACACCACCCGACAACACCAGCATTGGAATACCGTCAAGAAATGCTTCGCCAATACCACTAGCTGCATGCGTAGCGCCTGCCGCAGGAACGATAAGCATTGCACCAACCGTATCACTGGTTCTACTAACAGCATCTGCCATGAACGCGCCACAGCCTTCATGAGTAACGAGCATAGGCTGAATGGTGGCCGACTTATTTAACTCATCATAGATCTCGGTATTGTGAACACCCGGTATACCAAATGTATGTGAAATCCCAAGTTGCTCGAGTGCATACCTAACTAGCCAAGCGCCTGTTTTCTTCATGTATCACCTTTAAGATTCTTTTTTCTATATAAATTTATTACAGGGAAAATGTATTACATCTGCCCTTAGTATTAGTTGATTGCGTCAATTGCGCTACGCGCCGTCAGTACACAGCCGGATAAGAACGTGCCCTCTAGAGACTTAAATCCGCTGGCACCGCCACCGCCAAAACCCGCTGCTTCACCAATCGCGTACAAGCCTGGAATTGCTGCACCCTCTGAGCTCAAGACCTGGCTTTGCAAATTAGTCTGTATGCCACCAAGGCTTTTTCTGGAAATGAGTCTGAGCTTAATCGCGATTAACGGACCGGATTTGTCACTTACAATGGGGGCAGGTTTACACGTTCTGACTTTGTCGGATCGCCATGCCCTGGCTTGCTGAATACGCCTAACCTGGTCATCGTTCCATAAAGCCGGCCCTCGTGATAGCATTTGGTCATAATCACTAACAGCAGCTTTAACATTGTCACAGCTCAAAACTTTTTCATCATCAAGAGCCTTCATCTGGGTAAGGAGTTCATCCATATTCTGTGCAACGATAAAGTGGTCACTTTCAGTAGAGATTTTCTCAATTAGCGTGTGATTTCCTAGCAATATTTCCTTTAAAAAGCTAAGTAACTTTCTGTCTCGAATCGAGGGGTTATGCTCCGAACCGGAGATTGCGAATTCTTTTGCAGCGATACCCCAGTTCAAAACCTGCCAGGTATAAGGTTCTTCTAGCTGGGCAACGCGACGACATAACTCATTTGTGTCAAAACCAGTAACGAGTGGATCAGGGCCAATACGATTGCCTTTAGCGTCAAGCCACAAAGCAGATTTACATGGGATCAAGCTTAAGCCATGGCCTTCAAATTGTGGCTGAGGATGCGGAATACCTGCCGCATAATTCCACATTTTATCAAGATGCGTAACACTCCCCCCCAAATTTGAAACGAGCTCATGCAATGCGCCATCGGCATAAGGGTGAGATCCGTTTAGGATTTCTTTCGGTGGCAAGCCCCAAGGTTTGTACCAATGCTCCCTAACCTTGTCGATACTGCCGTTAATCCCGCCACATGCAGCAATAGTATGCTCAGCCTCAAACTCTACTACCTTTTTAGTCTCTTCACTTTCACTTCGACAGCCCACTACGCGGCCATTTTCAGATACCAACTGAACTACACGATGTCGATAAAAGAACTGAAGACTATCACGGTTAGAATGCTTAGCCAGTTTTTCTAGAAACAATTCAACCAAGCGGTGACCAGTGCCCCAAATTACGTGATACCGGGGAACGCTATTACCATCGCCATTTAGCCCACGTTCTACCCAGTTTACGGCCGGAAAGAACTTTAAGCCTTTGTCACATAGCCAATGAAATACGCGCTCTGCGGAATTCTGCACGTAGTATTCAGCCCAACGTTTAGGCCATTCATCCTGTTCACTGAACTGAGCGAATGAATGCCAATCTTTTAAGGCAAGTTCAGGAGAATCTTTTATGCCCATACGTTCCTGAAGTGGTGTCCCCACCAAGGCCATACCACCAAACGCCAACTTTGCCAGGCCACCGGAATTACCTTCAATATCTCGATCAACCAACGAGACACTTAGACCTTTTTCCAAGCATTCATGCGCCGCAATTAAACCCGCAATTCCAGCACCAACAATAAGTACATCACTTTTAATAGCTGCCATCTTTCTTGCCTTGTTACCAAATCAATAAACTAAACAAAGTTTGCCAAAGCTCTTTACTTAAGAGGATAGTAAAATTAGCCTAATGGCCTTAGATTGAGACATAGAAGAAATAAAACCATTCTAACAATAATAGCCCTTTACCTGGATTCCACTAGGCATGAGTGAAACCGAAGCATTTATTAGTCACCTATATCGAGCAACCAAGCGCGTTGATATTGAGTATTATCGCCAGTGGGCCCTAAACGAATTACAGTCATTTCTTGATATCGACGCTGCGATCTGGAGCACCGGACATTTAAGTACGCGCACTTTTCACACACACACAACACTTAATCTACCAACTAGTTTTCCAGACACCTTAATAGAACACATTAAAATAAATCCAATCAGCAATAGCTTGTTTGCTCATGCTGGTGAAGCTGTAGATATGGCTGATGTAATTAACGACAGTGACTTTTATCGTTCTGAAATCTATCACTCGGTTTTTGAGCCGCATGGAATAAAACGTATTTTAAGTTCACTACACATAGCTTCAAGAAGCGGTATCTATACCCTTCTCTCTGTGTACCGCACTGACAAAGATAGAAAGTTCTCAGATAACGAAAAGAAAAGACATCAACGAGTATTATTTCATCTTATACAAGCTGCCTCTCATGCTTGCATGCTAAGCATGGAAGATAGGTCGGAGGGCGAGGAGCAGTACTACGCGATATGCGACCGTCACGGCATTTACCATGAGGTCGAAACAGAGTTTCTCGACATAGTCGAGCTTTGCTTTAAAGGAAGTAAGGAATTAAATACGCAAAAGCAAATCCTTCCCTTAAAACTCCCTTTGAATGAACAACAGAGAGAAAAACAGAACTACATCTTTAGCTCTCAGCAGCTGGGAGATCTCTTCCGAATAGGCGTTCGCCAAAGAAATAAACTCGACCAGCTAACCCAAAGGGAGCTAGATGTCGTAAAAGGCGTGACCAAGGGTTTAAGCTTTAAATTAATCGCAAAACAACTCGGCCTGAGCCCATCAACAATATCAAACCATCTATATCGTATTTATCATAAGTTAAATATTAATAGCCGTGAGCAGCTTGCTCAACTCATGGGAGACATAGAGCTAAAATAATTGCTGGTTGATGTAAGTCATTACATAGCAAACGCGCTCATGCCAAACTAGACTAAAGCTACAATAAAGGAGAATCACCAATGAGCCTATATAATAGTATACTCGTCGCTTTAGAGTGCGGCAAAGACGCGCAACAAGTGCTCAACAAAGCATCTGCACTGGCTGAACAAAATCCTTCAGCCAAAATTCATTTAGTTCACGTTGTACTCGACCTGATTGTGGCTGACTGGGCAGGCAGTCCAGGCCAGATACCGCCTCCATTAGATCAAGAAGCTCTCGCACAGTCGGGTGCAGACTACCTTCGCCCCTTCATTGAAGAGGCAGGGCTGGATCCAAATAATCTAATTATGTGCTTTGGGCCACCGGCTCAACAAATCCTTAAACAGGCAGATAACCTAAATGCAGATGTCATTGTTGCAGGTAGTCATAGTCGCCACGGGTTTGAAGTACTGCTAGGCTCTACAGCTCATAAGATTTTGAACCTCGCTGAATGTGATGTACTGCTAGTGCGCTGCCCCAAGAGCTAAATAATCGAAGATGTTGATAGCAGCATCCCAATTTTGGAATGCTGTTTCTCATCCTAGCCTTTGTGACTACCAGTCATTTTATGGCAAAGTAAGCCCTCCTTAATAAATATAAAAATGAGGAATACAATGTCATCAGCCGCGATAACCTATACAGAAACAAACCAAGCAATACCCCAAGAACGTGGACAAGTGATTCTAGGATGCCTTAACGAGTTTGCTCGAGACCCCTTGGCCTTCTTCCACCGTTTAATGTCTACCTACCCGGACATAGTGGAATTCCACATCCCTTTTAACAATATGGCGCTTGTCACAAGTGGTGACTTAAGCCACCAAATTCTTGTAAGCCAAGCAAAAAAATTTAGAAAGTCAGACCGAGACGTTGCTGTCATGGGAACCGTTTTGGGAAAGGGGCTGATAACAAACAATGACCTTGCTAATCATAAGACTCAAAGGAAATTAGTACAGCCAGGCTTCCACTTCCGTAGAATTGAGTCTTACGCTAAAACTATGAGCGATTATACAAGCAGAATGACGCAAGATTGGAAGGCGGGTAACAGGGATATTGCTGATGATATGTTCAAGCTGACAATGTATATCGTCAGCAAGACTCTGTTTGATACAGATATGGAACATATGCAAAGCAATGCAAATAATATTGGTGAAACAATGCACATCGTTCAAACGGAAACTAACAAACGGTTTCAGCAGGCTTTAGTTTTTCCTGACTGGGTTCCCACCCGAGGAAACCGTCGCTTGGTCGCTGCCAAAAAGGCATTGCACAAAACAATTAGCAGTATGATAGAAACAAGAAAGAACTCAGACTTAACAAATGCTGATAAAAAACCAGATATGATGTCAATGCTGCTCGAAGCTAAATACGAAGACGGAAGCAGCATGCCAACCGAGCTCGTGATGGATGAACTAATCACACTATTTACCGCAGGCCATGAAACAACATCAAATGCCTTAAGTTGGACATTCTACTTGCTCGCTCTACATCCAGATATTCAGGCAAAGCTTCATGCCGAGTTAGACAGTGTTTTAAACGATCAAGACGCTCAGTTTGAACACCTAGGTGAGCTTAACTATACTGATATGGTCATTAAGGAATCAATGCGCTTGTTACCGCCAGTCTGGACGCTAAACAACCGACAAGCCAATGACGACATTGACATAGGCTCATATCATATTCCCAAAGATAAAGTTATCTTCCTATCACCTTATGCGAACCACTTAAACCCACGTTATTTTGAAAACCCGAACCGCTTCGATCCAGAGCGTTTTTCACCAGAAAACGAGAAAAACATACCAAAGCATGTTTATATACCTTTTGGCTCGGGGCCACGATTTTGCATTGTGCAATCATTTGCGATGATGGAAGCGAAAATAATACTTGCAACAATTATGAGAAGATTCGAAGTCGAATTAGATGAAAACAATGTGTTTGACCCTCAACCTCTCATTACGCTCTCGAATAATAAGGGCATGCAAGTTAAACTAAAAAGCCGAGATAATTAGAGACTTTGCTAATGAAAACTGCGATGGCGCGTCATATTCTTGTAAAAGATGAGCAAACTGCCAACACGATAAAACAAGCCTTGGCTAAAGGGGGTGACTTTGCAAAACTGGCGCGCAAGCACTCTAGCTGCCCTAGCAAAAAGAATGGTGGCGACTTAGGCGAAATTCGGCCTGGTGACTTAGTTAAGCCCGTTGAACAAGTAATTTTCAAAAAAGCATTAAAGACCGTTCACGGTCCAGTAAAGTCAAAATTTGGCTATCACCTGATCGAAGTTTACTTTCGAGGCTAAGATAACAACTAAAAGCTGCCTAAAGCTGCTTTTAGTTGTTATCTTAGATTGACAGCCCTCGTAAGACATTAGCACCAATATCGCCATTAGCACCGATCACCAAAACTTTCATTGTAGATCCTTATTATTCTCTTTTACCTTCCTTGCTATTTCATATGCCAGATTAATGGTCCGCGTTGCATGCACCGGCCTGTTGGGATTCAAGATACGCTTTTACATCCTCGGCGTAACGTTCCTCAACGGGCACAAACTCACCACGTTCATCATCAAAAGCCCTTACGTCTCCGGCACCAATATCGTAGGTCCAGGCATGTAGCTGAATTTTATTGGTAGAAAGTTTGGCAGCAACATGAGGGTGGGTCTTTAAATGCTGCAACTGAAGCAAAACGTTTTCATCAATCAACATAGCCAGACGTTCATCATGGGAGCCCTCTGGCAGCTTTTCCATAACAATCTGATGCGCAGCCTTTGAGTAGCTGAGCCATTGTGTCACATGAGGAAGGTTAGTGAGCGAGTCAGGGTCCATCACGCCGGCCATTGCCCCACAACAGGTGTGTCCACACACAATAATATGTTTGACTTCAAGAACGGCAACAGCATACTCAATCGTTGCCGTGGTACCACCAGTATAGTTGCTATGCGGTGGAACAATATTGCCTGCATTTCGACATATGAATAGTTCCCCTGGTTCCGTCTGAACTAAAAGGTTTGGGTCAATACGAGAATCAGAGCATGTAATAAAAAGAGCTTCTGGATGCTGCCCTTTCACAAGTTGATCGAATAGTTCTTTCTTCTGAGGGTACACTTCGGTTTTGAATCGTACGATTCCACTGGCTATTTTTGGCATATCAATTCTCTATAACTCAATTAACGTGTTGAATAATAGCTTTCTCAACCGGTATAGGGAAGCGATATAGCAAGGAAAAGCCCTAACTAATTTTTTATGTTCGAGCGCCCTATTTTGACGCATAAAAAAACAGGCTCGCGCCTGTTTTTTTATGTATAACAACGTAGAGGGCTTAGTTTCTCGCGGTAATTGTATAGCTGGAATCTGGATGATACTTGATATCAGACATGTAAATGCTTCCCATAGTTGGGCCGCTAGTATTTCCTTTAACTCGAATATTCTCCATGCTAATTCGAGCAATTTCTGTCGGCATATATATTTTTATACCGCCTTCGTCAGTAATTTCTATAGGCCCTCTTCCTTCCTGGTATTTCAAACCCTCAATAGAAATATCTGCTTCAATCAGGTTAGATATCGGACCAACACCTGCCATGGTTAATACACTGTCCGCTAACTCATAAGCCACTTGCTCATCCTTCGGCTCTTCATATTCATCTTCGTCGTTATATTTATGCTGAAAACCGGCAACCGCTCCGTCAGCATTCTGACCGATGCTAAGCCCCATACCTGGTATTGGACCGAACCCTTGGGCATTAACACCTGCCAAAGCTTCGTCATCAAGCATCTGCATGCCGCCAAACTTACCTAACTGTTCTCGTGTTAGCTCAGCGCTACTGGTGTTATTAATTGGTAAAGCTGCAGCGGGACTCGCAGCCATAGCAAGCATCGGTTGAAACGGCGCCGCAGCCAAAGCAACAAATGCTGCAGTGTAACGGTAACGAGACTGATGCTTAAGTGTTCTATTTAGCTCTTTCTCACTAATCCAGCCTTGCTTAATTAAGACCTCACCAAGCATCATGTTCTCGGAGACTTGAAGCTGAAGTGCTTGATCAAGTTGCGCTTCGCTAATATAACCGCGGTTTACTAATAAGCGCCCAAGTCTGGATTTTGCTATTTGCTCATTATGCTTAGTCATACTTCCCCCGGGATAGTCGATCTTTATCTTATTAAGGTACTCTGAATCATTAATGGCTTATTAAAATATATACAGCCACCTAAGTAGTTGGTGAAATAATGGCCAGAAAAAGCCAATTTGTATGTGGGAGATTGATTTCGGTCAGTAACAAGATGTTATCCTGTGTCTATTCATGTGAATAGACACCGTTTTTGCTTTATACTAAGCACCGAAAATATTCATAGCTTGCTGATTTAATTAACCTTTCCCAATTAATTTATATAGAGTTGAAATACACACCATGAGAAATTCCAATCTATCCTTATTTAATAAATTTGTGTGCCATTTAACATTTATATCTTTGTGCTGTTTTGCGCTAGCAAGTCATGCAAAAGAAATGTATAGCAATACGACTCAAGCGACCATCACAACCAACTTTGGCATTATCGAGCTCGACCTTTTTAAAGACCGCGTTCCCGTAACCGTTGCGAACTTCATCCGTTACGCTAACGAAGGCTTTTATAACAACACTATCTTTCATCGCGTTATTCCCAACTTTATGGTTCAAGGTGGCGGTTTTGATCAAAAAATGAGACGAAAGCCCGTCTCTTCGCCCATTAAGAACGAAGCTAATTCTCTTATTCCTAATTTACGCGGCACTATCGCCATGGCACGAACGAACGACCCGCATTCTGCGACTTCTCAGTTCTTCATAAATGTTAAAGACAATATGCAGCTTAATAAATCCGGGCACAACGCGGGTTATGCCGTATTTGGCAAAGTAACTAAAGGACTCGAAATAGCCGATAAGATATCTAAGGTCGCCACCAAGTCTGATGGTTATATGCGAGACATTCCCGTAGACACAATAATCATTCAATCAATTACAATTACCGAACCGAGCTCCGAGCCTGAAAGTCCGGCACCCACAGCCAAGCAATAGCAAGCCATAAAATATGAATAGAGAAGTCGACAATTTTTCGGTAGCTAATCTTGGCTGGGAAGGCGATATTCCAGCCTCGAAAGAATACGATGACGTTTACTTCTCGCTTGTTGATGGCCTTAAAGAGAGCCAATATGTTTTCATTGAAGCCAATCAACTCGCATCTAGACTAATAGGTGAAAGCCTCGCACTAAAACCCTTTATCGTCGCTGAAGCAGGATTTGGTACCGGGCTAAACTTTCTCTTAAGCTGGCGACAATGGCTGGCCTGTGAAGAAAAAGGCCGTCGTGACTTTCACTACATCTCATTCGAAAAACACCCACTATCTCTATCAGATCTTAGAAACTCTTTGAGTAAATGGCCTGAGCTTGCAGATTTATCTTCCCAACTATGCGACGACTATCCTTTCACTATAAAAGGACACCACACACTGAAGTTCGAGTGTGGCCGAGTCATCCTCACACTGGTTTTTGGGGATATTTATGAGTCCCTGGATGAATACCGTTTTATGGCAGATTGCTGGTACCTGGACGGTTTTTCCCCTAATAAGAACCCGGAAATGTGGTCACCTGCTCTTTTTAAAGAAGTTGCCAGACTATCATCTGACGGAGCCACTTTTTCCACCTTCGCCGCTGCGTCAGCTGTAAGACGAGGGCTAGAATCGGCAGGTTTCAGTGTTAAGCGCCAGAAAGGCTTTGGCAAAAAACGAGAGATGCTTCTTGGCTCTATTACAAAACAAGACCTCAGTTCTACCGGTCACTTACCTTTAAGCAAAACAAATTGGGCCTACCCACAAACACTGATAAAGAATTCCGTTAAGAACTCTACGGCTGCCGCCTTAGATAAAGACGTGTCCAAGTCTTTCGATACCGTTATTATTGGGGCCGGTTTAGCGGGTATCAGCACTGCTTCAGCGCTGTATCAACGCGGGCTGGATGTTGCGATAATAGATACTCGCCCAGCACCTGTTTCTGGTGCCAGCGGCCAGAGCCAACTGGTAATGTACGCAAAGTTTCCCAGTGAGAGAAACAAAACGTTTAACTTCGTAGAGCATTGCCTTGCCTACAGCTTACGCTATTACCCG
>NZ_LWEY01000159.1:0-1172 GCF_001634935.1 Oleiphilus sp. HI0043
ACCAAATTTGAGGAGTTTTTCTCTAGGCCGCTCATCCTCGGGCCAGTCTTTTATCGACATCACTAAATCCTTTTAGTTGAAGGTCTTATTTTAGGTATATGGTAATCATGTACTACAATTACCGCATTATAAATTCCGAAAGGCAAGCTAGATATGATGGCTTTTGTGTGATGGGCGAATTTGTTGCAATTGTTCACGAAATGAGCAATTTTGTGCGCCTACAGCATGGTAGTCTACGTGCGCCATAATTTTGTGTAGTCCGGGCGCTTAAGAATTCTTATCAATCTTGAAATAACTTAGTTTAGGTGACATGTGCAGCGCAGTACTCAAGACTTACTTTCATATGATGATCAACGTGATGCTGCTGAGCTTCTTTATGGGAATGCCTTTTCTGGCATATTAATATCGATTATTGCTTCCAGCTTTTTAGTTTATTTTTACGATAATCCTGTTCTGCAAGAGTTTAAAATTACCTGGTGGTTAGGGATGATGAGTTTACTGCTTGTTAGGCTGATTGACTGGGTATCCTGGAAGAAGCATTTATCGAAGACTCACTACGACGGCAAAAGGTCAGTCAGACGCTTTATTTATGGGGTCAATCTAACGGCCTTAATGTGGTCTAGCTATGCCGCTTATGCTGTGAGTTATAGTCCCTTGGTTGAGAAGGTAACGATTATAATTGTGATTTCAGGGATGGCCGGTGGGTCGGCTATTGTGTTGGCTGCTCATAAACTTACGTCCATGTTTTATACCTTTGCCTTGTTGTGTCCTGTGTCGGTGGTGTTCTTACTCAGTAACGACGCGACCGATCAGAATATTGGTGTGTTAGGGCTTAGCTATAGTCTCGTGATGCTCATCATTTCAGCTAAGTCAGCAAACTTTGCTCGAGATGCGATTGCTTTAAAGAATGAAAATGCCTTGTTAGTAAATCGTATGGAACAAAAAGTAGAGCAGAGAACGCAGAAAATTTATGAGCTTTCTAATTTAGACTCACTAACCCATTTGCACAATAGGAACTCTTTTCTGAAGAACCTTAAAGCGAGTTTGCAGGCAAGTGATGAGAAAAGGAGCACCCTGAGTTTATTATTTATAGACCTTGACGGTTTTAAGAAAGTAAACGATACCTATGGGCATAAGGTAGGGGATCAAATTTTAGAAGAAAGTGCTCGACG
>NZ_LWEY01000160.1:0-770 GCF_001634935.1 Oleiphilus sp. HI0043
GTAACACAGGCAGCACCCGAACTATGCAATCATTTCACGCTCCAAACCGCATCTTAATGGGCCCTGGCCCGTCAGATGTTTCCGAAAGAGTACTTAAAGCACTATCTCAGCAAACCATCGGTCATATGGACCCTAGCTTTGTATCGCTAATGAATGAGATAAAATCTCTTCTTCAGTACGTTTTCCAAACCAAAAACGAACTTACGATTCCGGTATCTGCACCAGGTTCATCTGGTATGGAAACCTGCTTTATGAATATGGTTGAGCCGGGTGACAAAATTCTTGTCTGCATTAACGGCGTATTTGGCATGCGCATGAAAGAAGTCGCGACTCGCGCAGGCGCTCAGGTTGAAGCCATCGAATTTGAGTGGGGCGAAGCTGTTGAGCCAGAAGTAGTAGACCAGAAGCTTTCAGAAAATCCTGATATTTCAATGATCGCTTTTGTTCACGCTGAAACCTCTACCGGTGTTCGCTCTGATGCAAAAGCCTTATGTGCAATAGCTCAACAACATAACTGTCTTTCAATCGTTGATGCCGTCACCTCTTTAGGCGGTTCTGATGTTCAAGTTGATGACTGGGGCATAGACGCAATTTATTCAGGCACTCAAAAGTGCTTATCTTGTATCCCAGGTCTCTCTCCGGTCAGTTTTAGCACTAAAGCAATTGAAAAGATCAAAGCCAAAAGCTCTAAGAACTACAGCTGGTTCCTCGATCTAAACCTGGTCATGGACTATTGGGGTGAAGGTGCTAAGCGTACTTATCACCATACT
>NZ_LWEY01000161.1:0-1009 GCF_001634935.1 Oleiphilus sp. HI0043
TAGACGGTTCAATTCTAGGGCTAATTGATTGGTAAGCTGGGCGACATTAGAGCAGCCAGAGCATGAGTACACGATAGGCTGCTGTTCTCTATGATTCATCTTTTACTATCAATATCAGTGAGTGCCAGAACTGTTAGGCGCGAGCAAAGAGTAGATTGTTTTCAATCGAGATATGACTTTGCAAATCTTCGATAAATTCAGAAATTAAGGCATAAAGCCTTGTCCAGGTATTACAAGCGTCTTCTGGTAATGTCAGCTGGTTCGTTAGCTCTGATAGCTGGGAGATTGCACCAGCATGTTCATCGTGCTCATGACGCATCACCGAGATAGGGCCCTGAGCCATTGCTCCCATTCCTTGTTCCAGCATAGGGAAGAGGATGTTTTCTTCCTTAAACATATGTTGTTCGAGCTCTATCTTCATTGTTTGCAGGTGATTAGATAGGCCATGAGGACACTCTGGGTGTTCACCGTGTACAGATTCAACTCGAGCAGCCTTTTCATTTAGTTCGCTAAGCTGTTGTCGATGGACTTCATGGTAGCGCTGCAAGATATGAGCAATTAGTTCAGGGTTTGATAGAGATTCTAGAGGCTCAAGGGTGCTATTGCCGTCTGTTAAAGTTTGATCGGGCATACTTCCTCCACTTCATAAGAACGGGGTGGGCAACTATAGTATCGGAATTCTTTTCAGGGCGAGCTTTTATCTTAAGAACATTGCCGAGCCGAAGCTATACAACCTAGTTGATATAAGAGGGATAAAAGGGGGTAGAGCAGATAGAAAAATAATAGGCTGCTCAGGAGGGGCTCCTGAGCAGTTAGCAGCGCTTATTCAGCGGCTTCAGGGCATTCTATTGAGCCTGCTTCGCGCATGTCGCCAAGTGGCACGTTAAGGTTGGTATCGCTATCGCGTTTTGCTGAGCCGTGATAGATTGCCCTGCACTCACCAGGTGAAGACAATTTGCAGTTTTCTAAAGCTGCCTGAGAGGCTTGTTCCTCTGTTTCATAAGGGCCA
>NZ_LWEY01000162.1:0-679 GCF_001634935.1 Oleiphilus sp. HI0043
CACGGAAGCGAGCAACACCGGGTACTTCGAACGAGAAGTCAGTCTCCAAGAATTCTTCAAAGTCTTTTCGTTGCTTGTCATTCATGATGTCATAAATCAGGGAATGAACTTCTTTGTGCTCCATCGCTGGCAGGTTGATACGGCGAACATCACCGTCAACACGGATCATTGGCGGTAGTCCGGCAGATAAATGTAAATCGGAAGCGCCTTGTTTGGCGGAGAATGCCAGCAGTTCAGTAATATCCATGGTCGTCCTCTAAAGCCTATAACTTTGTATCTTAGATTTTTAAATGAGAAAGCTGATCCAGAAGGATAAAGCTTGTTAATACAGGTTGTTTTTGCTCAAATGCATGTCGACTTTAAGACACGCCACGCAAACTTATATTATGAACTTCAGCATAGCAGACAAGCTCCAGAACGTAAGAAAAAGGATACAAAAAGCCACAATTGATGCCGGCCTAGCAGAAAACTCCGTGCAGCTCCTGGCGGTGTCGAAAAAGAAGCCTGCTGAAGCAGTCTTTGAGTTATTTAAGCAAGGGCAGAAAATATTTGGCGAGAACTATCTTAATGAAGCGCTTGAAAAGCAGATAGCGGTCAAGGCTTTATTGACGAAAGAAGGCAATGCCGAAGATATCGTCTGGCACTTTATTGGCCCGATTCAGTCGAATAAAACGCGGCC
>NZ_LWEY01000163.1:0-1000 GCF_001634935.1 Oleiphilus sp. HI0043
CCCTATAGCAGAATCGCAAACAATCGCTCAGAAAGCTATTGGCTTCTTAAGCCGCCAACTTACCAATACCGATAGCTTTGGTGTCTTTTTAGAGCCCATTATTCAGGTGTTTCGCCCAAATTGGCGTCACGGAAGAACTAGTGCTCAAGTACTCTTCATAAAAAATGAAACAGATGACATCTACACGCTGACTTTAAGGCCAGAAAAAAAATGGGCTGGTTTTAGTGCCGGACAATATGTACAGCTAAGCGTTGAAAAAGATGGCGCAATGCTAACACGTACCTTTAGTCTTTCCTGCTCGCCTAAACACTTTCTTCGCACAGGTGAAATCACCTTAACCATACGCGCAAATGAAGAAGGTGCTGTAACGCCATGGCTCAACCAAGCTTTGAAAAGTGGTGACACTGTTTACTTATCCGAAGCCCAAGGTGATTTCCAACTAAGCAACTCAGTAAAAGACAAAGTATTTATTGCAGGCGGAAGCGGACTAACCCCCATATTTTCAATGCTGAACGAATACCAGAGCAACGCTTGGTATAAGCAGGCTCAGTTGCTCTTTTATGTAAATAATAGCCAATCCCTATTCTTTTCCGAGCAACTTTCTCACCTTGAAGCGAAGGGTTTGCAGGTAACAACTATCTATAGTGACCACCAAGGTAGAATAGATCAGCAGCAGCTGGAAATGTTTGTAGAAGACATCAGCGAAAAAGAATTTTACGTATGTGGGCCTGGGAAAATGATTGAAATTACCCAATCGCTTCTAACGTCCAATACGGTTCCTGAAGCAGATATCCACTTTGAATACTTCGGCCAACAGCCTTTATCTCTTGAGGGAATGAATGCAGACGATGCCGATGAACTGATTCAAGTCGATTACCTGGACTCTCGAAAGCAAGTCACCTTTGACCCTCAGCAGTTTATCGAGTCTGACAAAGCTACCCTGCTGGAAATCTCAGAGAACCAAGGTTTAAAACCCGTTGCGGGTTGTCGAATGGGCGTG
>NZ_LWEY01000164.1:0-1011 GCF_001634935.1 Oleiphilus sp. HI0043
GCCGCGCCCTAAGGTTGCAAGAGGGCTTGCCGTGTGCAGTGTCTGGGCTAGAATCGCCAGTCTGTGTTGCTGTTGTTCCAGGTTTGCATGCTGCGCTTGTACTAGTTTGTCGTAAGCGTTGTTTAGTGTTGCTGCGCTTTGTTCAAGCTTCGCTTGAGGGTTATATCTGAGTAAGCGGTGCTGAAGTATATTCAGACTTCCAGATTTATTTTCAATAGTGTTTGATAGTGCCCGTTTAATGCGCTCTTGAAGTTCTTCAAGGCGTAAACCCTTTTCTTGAAGGGCATCGCCAGGATGTCTTAGTCGTTTTTGTAAGGCATCGATGCTTTGGCTGAGTTGTTTGAATCGATTGTTGATCAAAAACTCCAGGCGCCGTTGTTGTTGATCCAGGTTTTGCATTAATTCGTATTGGTCGGGCGTAATGTGTTCTGCGGCTGCTGATGGCGTTGGTGCCCGGTAGTCTGCTACCAGGTCGGCAATCGTAAAGTCTACTTCATGACCAACGGCGCTAATGATAGGTAGTTCGCTGTCAAAAATAGCACGTGCGACGACTTCTTCATTAAAACTCCATAAATCCTCTAGAGACCCGCCTCCTCGCCCAGCAATTAACACATCTGCAAGGTTGTGGCTGTTGCAGTAAGCGATAGCGTCGGCAATTTGTTGTGCTGAGCCTTCCCCTTGAACCTGAACGGGTAGCAAAATGATCTCTAGTGCAGGGAAGCGACGCTGCGTCACTGAAATGATGTCATGAATGACGGCACCGCTTTGAGAGGTTATCACGGCTGCTTTTTTGGGGATTTGTGGTATAGATTTTTTATGCTGCTGGTCAAACAGTCCTTCGCCAGCCAGTTTAAGCTTTAGTGCTTCAAAAGCGGCTTGTAGTTGCCCAATACCCGCCGGTTCCATGCCTTCAACGATAAGTTGGTAATCGCCGCGACCTTCGTACAAGCTCACTTTGGCTCGAACAATTATCTGGTCACCTTCCTTGGGGATAAACTTTAAGCGTTGGTT
>NZ_LWEY01000165.1:0-756 GCF_001634935.1 Oleiphilus sp. HI0043
GGCCTCTTTTGCACCCTAAACTCGATGCAATCTCATTAGTTCCAATGTTTCCTCATACGCTCAGTAGCCGTCCAATCGTTGTTGACGGTAAAAGTGAGATTAAAATTGTGATTGGTGAAGGTAATGAGATTTACCCGCAGGTCAGCTGTGATGGTCAGCATCACATCCCTGTTGCGCCTGGCGATGCAGTATACATAAGTAAAAAACCACATAAAGTGCGTTTGATTCACCCTACCTCTCATAACTTCTATGAAACCTGTAGAGAGAAATTAGGCTGGGCCAATAACCTGATAAGTAGTTAATAGATGGCATTTGTTAAGAAAAAAGTTAAGCAAGGCTATGACCTGATTGGTGATATTCATGGTTGTGGTAACTCCCTTGAACGTCTGTTGAAAAAGATGGGTTATGAGAACAAGCAAGGTTGCTACCGTCATCCGCAACGCAAAGTGATTTTTGTGGGTGATATTGTTGATAGAGGCCCTCGAATTCGAGAAGCTCTGCATATTGTAAAAGACATGGTCGACCAATCGCAGGCCGAAATTGTCCTGGGCAATCACGAATACAATGCAATGTGTTACTGCACAGAGGGTCGTCAAGGTAGTGGCATGCAGTATTTGCGCGAGCACAACGCTCGTCATCACAGACTTATTCGAGAGACCTTGGAGCAGTTTGATGCTCATCGCTCCGAATGGCACAAGTTTCTATCGTGGTTTCATGAAATCCCTCTTTTTATTGAAAAAGAAGACTTCCGAGTGG
>NZ_LWEY01000166.1:0-846 GCF_001634935.1 Oleiphilus sp. HI0043
GTACTTCCATGAATAATACAAAGCTGTTTATTATCGACAGCTGAGTTTAAACCTAGTTCTTCTATTCCCTGCAAGATTGCTTGAGCAGGGTTTGAAGGGGTTGATAGTACTTTATGAATACGCACTTCTTGTTCAGTGAGCAAGACAAAGTCGGTAAAAGTGCCTCCGGCATCAACACCTAAGTACAGGATTTCATCCTCATCGCTTAAAGAAGATTTGGGATTGTGAAGCTTAGGGGAATTGGACACTTGCCTTTCCTTTGTATCAAAATGCGTGATTTGTTCTATCTATGAGGAGCCAAGTTTGCCTGAATTGCCAGAAGTAGAAACCTCTCGCCGGGGCATTGAGCCTTATATCAAGGGGCATAAAATCTTATCTATCAAGATCTATCAGCAAGCTTTGCGTTGGCCTGTTTCTAATGAACTCTATGAAATGACAAACCAGCCGGTTAGTGATGTTCTCAGGCGAGGTAAGTATATAATCATCTGTGTCCCTGACGGAAGTATACTGCTGCATTTAGGTATGTCTGGGAGTTTGCGTATAGTCGACGAGAGGACGCCACGGATAAAACATGATCATGTTGAATTCCACCTTTCCTGTGGAAAAATACTGCGCTTTAACGATCCGCGAAGGTTTGGCAGCATACTATGGTCTTCCAATTGGCAAGCGCATCCTTTAATTGCTTCTTTGGGGCTTGAACCTCTAAATGAGGAGTTCGACGGAGCGTATCTTCATCAAGCTGCCAAAAAGAGAAAACAAGCGGTTAAACAGTTCCTGATGAATAGTAAGCTCGTTGTTGGTGTTGGCAATATTTATGCAAACGAAGCTTTGTTCAAAGCGGGCATC
>NZ_LWEY01000167.1:0-698 GCF_001634935.1 Oleiphilus sp. HI0043
GACAGTAGTCAGGATAAAGGTGACTACTGTACTGAGCTTGAGGAGATAGTTACTCACCTTGTGGCGTGCCTTCTTCAGCTAGGTTTTCAGCCTCAGTTTGGCTCTCTGGTGTTTTGACGGAAGAGTTCTTTTGCTTAACTTTTAGAATATCCAAAGCCTTTAGCAAACTTAAAGCTTCCTGAAGCTGGAAGTCTTTTTCCAGCATGGATTGTTGACGAGAAACTTCTGAGTCTTCGCTTTCTTCTTTGCTGGATTCATTCTTATTTTGGTTGCCGTTACTTAAGTGACCGGCTAGATCAGACTCTCGATAAAAGGCTTTGGTTTTTTCTTCACTCAACTTGGCTCGGTTAACTTCTATATCGGGCTCGATACCTTGCGCCTGAATCGAGCGGCCATTAGGGGTATAGTAGCGGGCCGTTGTTAGCTTAAGCCCATATTCAGCATCAAGAGCCATGACGTTCTGTACAGAGCCTTTGCCGAAGCTCTGTGTTCCCATTATGACTGCCCGATTGTGATCTTGAAGTGCTCCGGCCAAGATTTCAGAAGCTGATGCGGAGCCTCCATCAATAAGAACGATAATGGGTATGCCATTAGCATCGTCACCAGGTGTCGCGTTAAAGCTTAAATCGGCTTCGCTAGCACGGCCTTTTGTATAAACGATGAGACCTTCTTCAATCAACTGGTCGGCAACTTCTACT
>NZ_LWEY01000168.1:0-1001 GCF_001634935.1 Oleiphilus sp. HI0043
ACAAGTATGCAAATTGGTGGTGTTTCATTTACGATTGAAGAAGCTGCTACGATCGGTATTATCGGTGGTGCAGATGGACCTACTTCTATCTTCGTATCAAGTGTACTAGCACCGCACCTATTGGGCGCGATTGCTGTCGCAGCTTATTCGTATATGGCGCTTGTTCCTGTTATTCAGCCTCCTATTATGAATGCTTTGACTACTCCTGAAGAGCGTAAGATTGAGATGGTTCAGCTTCGTACAGTTAATCAATTGGAAAAAATTCTTTTCCCGATTATTGTATTGATTCTGGTTGCACTTTGTCTTCCTGATGCTGCGCCTCTTTTGGGTATGTTCTGTCTTGGTAACTTGATGAAAGAGTCGGGCGTTGTGGACCGTCTTTCTGATACAGCCCAGAATGCTTTGATTAACATCGTAACTATTTTCTTAGGCCTTTCTGTTGGTTCTAAATTAAGTGCAGACAAATTCCTTGATTTTCAAACGCTGGGTATTTTGTTCTTGGGTATGGCTGCATTTGCAGTAGGTACCGGTACTGGTGTAATCATGGCTAAGTTGATGAACGTATTTAGTACTAACAAAGTTAACCCTCTGATTGGATCTGCTGGTGTATCAGCTGTTCCAATGGCTGCTCGTGTATCGAATAAGGTTGGTCTGGATAATAATCCTCAGAATTTCTTGTTGATGCATGCGATGGGGCCAAACGTAGCAGGTGTTATCGGTTCTGCAGTTGCTGCGGGCGTTATGATCAAGTTCTTAGGCTAGGAAGCCAGTAGTACTACTATAGAAACCCCGGCTTGTGCTGGGGTTTTTTTATTTGTGGGGCTAAGATAATAACTGTGAGATATCTTTTTATTGTTAACAGGGTTGTAGCTATAGATGGTTGAGAAAAAGCTAAGATTGCTAGATAAAGTTTTTTTATCTGTTCTTAATGGTGTGGAGCAGTTTGCTTTTTCGGAGAACTTTAATATCTCAAACTTGAGTTCATTCGATGAAATCTTTCA
>NZ_LWEY01000169.1:0-1373 GCF_001634935.1 Oleiphilus sp. HI0043
GATTCAATTGTAATAAGTTTCTGATCGGAATGGAGGTATTACCGACTTCCATCGATAACGTAACAGGTATATCCAGAATGACATCAAGATCGGGAGCGCCTGGGCCACCAGCACCAGCGTTAGCAGCCGCAGCTGGACGCGAATCAAAAGACTCTAGAGGCGCAGACTTAATATCATCAGCATCATCCCCTTCGATAGCTTCAGCTTCGGCCATTGCCGCCGCCCACTCATCCTCAACACTACCTTCGCCGCCTTCAGAATCACCAGACTCTTCCATTGCAGCTTCCCATTCAGATGCTAGTTTTTCGTCTTCACTTTGATCTTCGTTATCACTCATTTTCTTCTTCCAAATTTTCGTCAACTACACTGGATATGAGGTTGGGTCGTTCAATTTTTTCTTCAATTTTCGCCGCTAACTGACCATCACTTTGCCCAAGCTTTGCTTTGAACATAGGGACCTTATTCGCAGTTAGCGTAATAAACTCTGGCATTTCTATCGGTATAACATCACCTTTTTCAAGCTTGGCAACATCTCTAAGTGATATCTGTTCTTCTAGGACTGTCGCATTAAGAGGCACATTAGCCTCTAAAAGATCTTTCCGAATAGTTGTCATCCAGCGCTCGTCAACATCGTCAACATCACTCTGGACACCAGCATCGAGGATCTCGCGAATCGGCTCAATGGTAGAGTATGGAATGGCCAGATGAAGGTCTCCACCACCGCCATCTAGTTCGATATGAAAGGTACTAATTACTATCACTTCACTAGGGCTAACAATATTCGCCATTGAAGGGTTAACTTCAGAGTTCATATACTCAAAATCAATTTTGAAAACTGCGCTCCACGCTTCCTTCATATCGATAAAGACTTGTTCGAGTACCATATGAACAACCCGAATCTCGGTAGGCGTAAACTCACGCCCTTCAATTTTTGCATGACGCCCATCACCACCAAAGAAGTTATCAACAAGTTTAAAAACTAGCTTGGCATCAAAAATAAATAAACCAGCTCCGCGAAGAGGTCTGATTTTGACAATATTTAAACTGGTAGGAACGTAAAGAGTATGGATATACTCTCCAAACTTCATGATCTGGACACCGCCCGTAGAAACGTCGGCGTTTCTACGGAGCAGGTTAAACAAGCTGATTCTGGTGTAGCGGGCAAACCTTTCATTGATCATTTCGAGCGTAGGCATGCGCCCGCGCACAATTCTATCTTGGCTCGCTAAGTCGTAATTGCGTATACCTTCTTCATCGGCATCGTCCTCCGTGTCGATATCACCATCATCGACACCATGCAATAACGCATCTATCTCGTCTTGTGATAATAAATCTTGCACACTAATACCTGACTATATGAATTTTTAAGCAAT
>NZ_LWEY01000170.1:0-990 GCF_001634935.1 Oleiphilus sp. HI0043
TGTAAGAGCTCGTTCGAATATAGCTGAAGAAATGGGTATTCAGTGGGGCGGTGGCGGTTTAGATCGTAGCGGAGATAACTTGTTCCGTATAGGTGGATCGTCTGGGACGCTTAGTGAACTGACAGATATAGCGAACGGAAATAGTAACAGTATTTCATTTCCAGGTGCTTTGGCTGTTGATTTAGGTGTAACCAGATCGAACAGCTCTTCCTTAGCGATTGGTTTTGGTGGTGATAACTATCTAATTGATATGGAATTATCTGCTTTCGAATCTGATGGAAAGGGTGAGATCGTTGCCCAGCCGAAAATTGTAACGGCTGATCGTCAAACCGCGACAATTAAATCGGGTGAGGAAATTCCTTATCAGGAAGCTTCGTCTTCTGGTGCAACCTCAGTTTCCTTTAAAGAGGCCGTGCTATCTTTAGAAGTGACGCCTCAAATTACGCCAGACGATCAGGTCATTATGGATCTTAAGATCAATCAGGATAACCGTGGCGAAGTGACCGCAGGTATTCCAAGTATTGAAACAAATGAGGTACTAACTCAAGTACTTGTTGGTAATGGTGAAACGGTTGTCTTGGGTGGTATTTTTCAGTCTGAACGATCTACAACTGTTACTAAAACGCCTTTCTTAGGTGACATCCCATACTTAGGTGCTTTATTTACCAAGACTGAAGAGATAGATGAGCGTGCTGAATTACTTATCTTTATCACGCCTAAGCTATTAAAAAATGGTGTGATTGACCAGCAAATATAGGACAATATGTCTTATTGAGCTTAGGTAAAAGGCTGCAGATTGCGGCCTTTTTTCTTTTTAAAATAAACAGGTTAATCTTTACTGACATATTGATTGGCCGGCATAAGATCGAAATATGAGTATAGCTAAACCGTTGATTGTTTTTGTGGGCCCAATGGGGGCAGGAAAAACAACCATAGGAAAAATTTTAGCCAAAGAGCTGAACTTTGACTTTTATGATTCCGATAAAGAGA
>NZ_LWEY01000171.1:0-821 GCF_001634935.1 Oleiphilus sp. HI0043
TTTGGTACCTGGGTAACGAGAGCCAAGATATTTTTCTAAGCCTTCTGCTGCTGTTAAACGCTCTAGCAGATGGTAGCGCGTATCAAATTCGTAATTGGGCTTACCTTTTACTGACTCAATACGCTCTTGAAACCATGTACGAATATCTGTGTCTACGATATGCATGTACTCAGCGCCAAGCGATGAGCAATAGGTTTCTTTCAGTCCGTTAACAATCTCTCGAAGACTCAACTCATCGGAACCGAAGACCAAGTTACCAATCTGAAATTCGGTATCCAGGTCGGCCTCGCTCAAACCGTGATATTCAAGCTCCAAATCAGGAACATCAACCCGCTCCATCAAACCTAAGGGATCAAGCTTTGCTGCCTGGTGGCCACGAATTCGATAGGAGTTAATCAATTGAGCGACTTTAACTTGCTTCTTATCGTGCTCAGAGGTTGCGCTTGCGGGAGTAGTCAGTTCGTGACTTGCGTATTTGTTTTTGGAAAGGTGGAGAAACTGTTCACGAATGGTCGAATGAGGGATGTCTTTCTTAGCATGACCATTAACTCTTGGGAGTTGGTCAAAGTAGCTTCGCCATTCTTCAGAGACGCTGTTAGGATCAGCCAAATAAGCGTCGTACAGCTGTTCAACGTATACTAAATTTCCGCCAGACAAGTGAGATGTCCGCCAGAGTTGTTCCATGATGCTTTCTTGCATTAAAAGCTCGCCTTAGTTAGCAGTAAATGCGAATACCAGGCACTATCTTATTGGCGGCCAATATGTATCTCTAAGATACCTATACGTAGCCTAACGATAAAAAGCGATTTCGCCTTGTAACG
>NZ_LWEY01000172.1:0-733 GCF_001634935.1 Oleiphilus sp. HI0043
CTGCTCGCTATCTAATTCTATTTTGTCCAGCAACTCTGGACGTCGCTGCCATGTTCGCCCCAAGGATTGTTTAAGGCGCCAGCGGCGAATTTTTTCATGATTACCCGACATCAAAACATCAGGAATCGGCTTACCCATAAAAACTTCTGGACGAGTATAGTGAGGACAATCCAACAAACCACTAGCAAACGAATCCTCGGTTGCCGACTCACTATGCCCCAATACCCCAGGTATTAACCTGGAAATGGTATCCAGCAATACCATTGAAGCAAGCTCACCACCACTCAATACGAAATCACCAATTGATATTTCTTCATCAATTTCAGCTTCGATTAAGCGCTCGTCAACTCCCTCATATCGACCACAGACGCAAATCAATCCGTCATATTCAGCCAGTTCCACAGCTTTCTTATGGTCTAGGCGCTGTCCTTGAGGTGACAGGTATACAGTACGTAGTGATACCACCTTCTCGGGCTGATCGTGCTTTAGGTCCTGCACCATCTTTGCCTTAGCGTCGTGAATAGCATCCTGCAAAGGCTGCACTTTCATCAACATTCCCGGGCCACCACCATAAGGTCTATCATCGACCGTACGGTGCTTATCATGGGTGAACTCTCGAGGATTCCAATAATCCAGAGCTATTAGCCCTTTCTTTACTGCCCGCCCAACGACACCATGATCTTCTAGAGAGCGAAACATTTCAGGAAAAAGCGTAACCAGTCCAAAATGCATA
>NZ_LWEY01000173.1:0-760 GCF_001634935.1 Oleiphilus sp. HI0043
AATAACCCAGATGGTATCGAAATAAAGCAGAATAAAGACGAAAACGGTATTCCAAAAGACGGTATTCCTTTCCATCCTTTCTATAGTGTGCACGATATTGTCGGTATTGTTGTTTTCTTGTTTGTATTCTGTGGTGTTGTCTTCTTCTTCCCTGAGATGGGTGGTTACTTTATCGAGAAGCCAAACTTTGAACCAGCAAACCCGCTGAAAACGCCTGATCATATTGCTCCTGTTTGGTACTTTACTCCATTCTACGCAATGCTTCGTGCTGTACCTGATGCATTCTTGGGTGTGGTTGTGATGGGTGCTGCAATAGCAATTCTGTTTGTCTTGCCTTGGCTGGACAAGAGCCCTGTTAAGTCTATTCGTTATAAAGGCTGGATCAGTAAAGTTGCGCTAGCGTTGTTAGTCGTATCATTTTCTATACTCGGTTATTTAGGTGTTGTTGTTGCGACGCCTGAAAGAACGCTATGGGCGCAGATTTTGACTGCTGTGTATTTTGCCTACTTTTTATTAATGCCTTGGTATACAAAGATTGAAAAAACCAAGCCAGTTCCAGAGAGGGTGACAGGATAATGAAACATTTATTAATTGCGGTTTTCTGTTCTGTTATTTCTTTAGGTGCTTTTGCTGCAGGTGGACCTGCAGCGCCTATGGATCACATCAAAACAGACATTTCAGATAATGAGTCTTTACAGAATGGTTTATCTTTATTTGTGAACTACTGTTTTGCTTGCCACTCAATGAAGTACGCTCGTTA
>NZ_LWEY01000174.1:0-1013 GCF_001634935.1 Oleiphilus sp. HI0043
TTGTGGGCATCGGCTCAGTTTGATTTTATCGACTTGCCGGACCGCTTCTGTACTGGTTCGTCTATCATGCCGCAGAAGAAGAATCCAGATGTGCCAGAGTTGGTACGAGGCAAGTCGGGCCGGGTAACGGGTCATATGATTTCTCTATTGATGTTAATGAAGTCTCAGCCTTTGGCATACAACAAAGATAACCAGGAAGATAAAGAGCCATTATTTGATGTCTTGGATACCTTAAAAGGTTGTTTGAAGGCCTATGCTGATATGATTCCGGCGATTGAGGTGAAGGCTGAAAATATGAGAGAAGCAGCACGTAGGGGCTTTTCAACCGCGACTGACTTGGCTGATTATTTAGTCGTTAATGGTGTGGCTTTCCGTGATGCGCATGAAATTGTTGGTAAAGCCGTGGCATATGGTGTTGCTGAGGAAAAAGACCTTTCAGACATGACACTAGAAGAGTTGCAGGTGTTTAGCGATCAGATTCAAGAAGATGTATTTGACGTTCTGACGCTTGAAGGCTCTGTTAATGCACGAAATCACCTGGGCGGGACGGCACCTGCACAGGTTTCTGCTGCGGCTGACAGAGTTCTTGAAAAACTAGCTGCACGTTAACTTGTCGTGCCTGACTTGATTGGCAGGCGACAGATATAGGTTGTGACGCCGGCACCTATGCAGCTAAGCATAATGACGGCCCATAACTTGCCAATGATGAGTGCGGATAAAAGCATGCTTCCCCACATACATATTAGTATCCGGGTTCGAATGTTTTTGTCCAGGCCTTCGCCGCTTTTCCAAACTGAAATGATGGGGCCTAGCTTCGGGTGTTCGTGTAACCAGCGGTGAAAACGTTCCGATGAGTGAGTGAATAACCAGGCAGCTAATAGTAAGAAAGGTGTTGTCGGTAATATCGGCAAGAAAATACCAATCACGCCAAGGATGACGCAGAGCCACCCCAAGGAGGCAATAAGTATTTTGACGCTGCCTTTCATTACTACTTTCCTGACAAATACATTTAC
>NZ_LWEY01000175.1:0-1554 GCF_001634935.1 Oleiphilus sp. HI0043
TTATGTCGACTGAGGAAAGCACTGTTGTCTCTGGAGATAGAGACAATAATAGTGAGCGGGCGGTTCAATCGGAAGCAGGGCTTTCACAGCAAGCGCCGACAATGCCTGTCGAAGAGCAGACAGTAAATGAAAAGCAGATAGCCGGGCCTAAATTACTCGAACCTGCTGTAGCGACGAAACAGACTCAGGTTTTGCAAGAATCTGCGCTAAAAGAAAAGAAAAGAGTGGAGCCGGTTGCCTCGGCTATTGTTGAGAAAAAAGCGCGAACAAGTGTCGTGGAAGAAAGCAAAGCAACGAAATCTGTTGTGGCAAAAGAGAGTCGTGAAGTCAAAAAGGCTAGCGATAATATTGTGACTCAGCCAAAAGTTGATAAGAGTACTGTTAGCAAGGGAGCTGATGCTGAGCCAAATTTGCAGACAAAAGCGAAAACCAAGGCCAAGCCGCTTGGTGTTGTTTTGTCTCCCTCTGCACTTGATTTAAAAATGGCATCAGATGCTATTTCATTATTTGAAATAGGTAAGCCAGCAGAAGCTTATGCTTTAATGCAGGCTTTTGTTGCCGAGAACAAGACTGTCGATAAAACGCTCAGCGTTTTGGCAAATCGCTTACTGCAAGACCAGCGCTTCAACGAGCTGTCGGGCCTGCTGGGCCGGGCGGGTAAGCCATTGAGCCCAGACCTGAGACAAGTTAAAGCGCGATGGATGTTGATGCAAGGGGAGCCTGAGCTCGCCGTTGCTTTACTAGAGCAGTCCTTGCCAGATATTGACAAGATGCCAGAGTACTTTGCATTGATGGCATCGCTATACCAACGAAATGGGCAATCAGGCAAAGCGTTTGAACAATACAGTCAGCTTATACAGAGCAACGACACGGTTGCAGACTGGTGGGCTGGTTTGGGGATTGCGGCAGACCAGCTTAAACAAGGGCGGCAGGCTGTATTTGCTTATCAACAGGCGATGACCCTGCCTGGTTTGAATCGTGCGCTAGAGAGTTATATCGGTCAGCGGCTGACAGCCCTGTCCTCGGTAAAGTAATTGAGTGAAGATATGAGTGAACCGAAAAAGAAAATTCGAATTGGTGACTTGCTGATACAAAACGGTGTTATTACCGAAGATCAGCTAATGACGGCCCTATCGGAGCAGAAAAAGACCGGAAGGAAGCTCGGTAAAGCGCTGATCGATCTTGGTTATGTTGATGAAGACAAACTTCTGAATTTACTGTCTCAGCAGTTGGAAGTGCCATTTGTTCACCTTCGTCATTACCAGTTTAATAACGACCTGGTTAATAAGCTGCCGGAGACATTAGCACGACGTTTCAGAGCGATAGTCTTAGATGAACAGCAGGGAGAGTTGTTAGTCGGCATGGCCGACCCGATGGATCTTATGGCCTTCGATGAGATTGGTCGAGCGGTCAACCAGCCTTTACGTCTAGCGGTTGTTCGTGAAAGCGAGCTCTTGACGACCATTGACATGGTTTATCGTAAAACAGAAGAAATATCTCACTTGGCTGGAGAGCTTGAAGAAGAGTTGGAAGATGATGCTTTCGACTTGGCTG
>NZ_LWEY01000176.1:0-661 GCF_001634935.1 Oleiphilus sp. HI0043
CATACCAGTCGTTGGGCATCCCAATGGCTTTCTAAGCCTTTTAATAACTCGGTGCCTTTAGGGTAGGTCTTAAATTCGATTGTATTCGTGTCTTCCCAAATACTCACATGTGAGATGCTGTAACGATCGCCTTCATCTATCACTATTCGCCATAAGAAAGAGCTCAATGGCATAGGTGTACTGATGGTAGATACGACTTTGCTTGTTCCTTTCTGATTGAGCCAAGCGGTGGCAATTTTCTCTTCCGCGATATGTTTTGCAAAGACGCCCCAGCATAGGTATAGCGATGAAATAGCGAAAGCTGAGGTGGTGATCATGGTGGCTTTCTTTGAAATCCAAGTATTCCTGTAGGCGAGAAACAGCGCAAGTAAAAGCGGCAGCGTATAGAATGGGTCGATAATAAATACGCTTGATAAGCCAAAGGGGTGCTCTGTTAGCGGCCAGAACAATTGAGTTCCATATACGGTGCAGGCGTCGAGTAGGGAGTGAGTCCAAAAAATCGCGAGAATCGCAATGAACCATTGCTTGGATATTGGACGATAGCTTGGGCGAAAGTGCAGTATTAACCATGTTAGTAGGGGCGCCACAGCGATCTGGATAATCAGACTGTGGCTAAAGCTTCTATGATAGGTAAAGTCTTCAACTTGGCCCCCAAAAGGAA
>NZ_LWEY01000177.1:0-1034 GCF_001634935.1 Oleiphilus sp. HI0043
GCAATCCCGATACGAAATTCATGAAGGAGTTAATGCTTCAGGGTGAGCGCGCGACATGGCCTAAATTAGCGATGATTCGTACACATTCCAAAATAAGCAAGACACTCGAGAGCTGCATTTCCCGCTTAAAGACTGATGTTAGAACGCATCGTGGGAGCCTTAGTTTAATTGATGATCATAAGGCAATCCGTTAGCGAGTGTAAGGACTTGCTTTTGGCGAGCCCTGTCTTTAAGCTTTGCGTTTGCTACCAAGCTAAACTTCGCAACTACGCTAAGCTGACGTCATGTATCAGGACTTTTTTGGTCTTAAAGAACTACCTTTTTCTATAGCGCCTGATCCCAGGTATCTATATATGAGTGAACGTCATAGAGAGGCGCTTGCTCATCTTTTATATGGTGTATCCGGGCAGGGCGGTTTTGTTGTTCTTACAGGTGAAGTTGGAACAGGAAAGACGACAATTTGCCGTTGTTTTTTAAATCAGATTCCAAAAAATACCGACGTAGCATTCATCATAAATCCGAAGCTCTCGGCACGTGAGCTTATGGCATCAATATGTGATGAGCTTGGAATAGCGTACCCCGATTCAGCATCAATTAAAGTCTTAAATGACCTAATTAACAGCTACCTGCTTGATGCACACGCTAACAATCGCCACACCGTACTCATTATCGATGAAGCTCAAAACCTTAGAGTTGATGTACTAGAGCAGCTGCGCTTGCTTACTAACCTTGAAACATCTGAAAAGAAATTACTTCAGATAATTTTGCTTGGGCAACCCGAATTAAGGGAAGTGCTAGCTCAGAATGATTTAAGGCAGCTCGCTCAAAGAATCACTGCAAGATACCACCTGTGTGAGCTGAGTAAAGTTGAAGTTGGTGCTTATGTTAATTGTAGATTATCGGTTGCGGGGCGACGCGGGCGTTTATTTAATCAAAAAGCAATAAAAACTCTTTTTAACTTGAGTGGTGGCGTACCGCGATTAATTAATCTTATTTGCGACCGCGCCTTGCTCGGTGCTTATGCAATGCAAGAG
>NZ_LWEY01000178.1:0-715 GCF_001634935.1 Oleiphilus sp. HI0043
ACCCAAGTAACGGATACGACCTACACAAGTCTCAGAACAAACTGTTGGCTGGCCCGCTTCGATACGTGGGTAACAGAAAATACACTTCTCTGACTTACCAGACTTCCAGTTGTAGTAGATCTTCTTGTATGGGCAACCCGATACACACATTCTCCAACCACGACACTTGTCTTGGTCGATCAATACGATACCGTCTTCTTCACGCTTGTAGATCGCACCTGAAGGACAACTTGCAACACAAGCCGGATTCAAACAGTGCTCACATAAGCGTGGCAAGTACATCATAAAGGTCTTTTCGAACTGACCGTAGATGTCTTTCTGCGCTACTTCATTGAAGTTTGAATCAACTTTACGTTTAGCGAACTCCGTACCTAGAATCTCTTCCCAGTTTGGGCCCCAGTTGATCTTCTCCATGATTTTGCCAGTGATCAGCGACTTCGGACGAGCCGTTGGCTGATGCTTGCTTTCTGGCGCAGTATGCAGATGCTCGTAGTCGTAATCGAATGGCTCATAGTAGTCATCGATTTCGGGTAGGTCAGGGTTACCGAAGATATTCGCCAACACACGCATCTTGTTACCTTGACGCGGTGTCAACTTACCATCGTTACCACGGACCCAACCGCCGTTCCATTTTTCCTGGTTTTCCCACTCTTTAGGGAAACCCACGCCTGGCTTAGATTCAACATTGTTAAACCAAGCGTATTCAACACCGTCA
>NZ_LWEY01000179.1:0-590 GCF_001634935.1 Oleiphilus sp. HI0043
TGAATATTCTTCGTAGCAGTGAAGAATTGCGCCAAGGTGACCGCTTGTTGCCGACTGAAGATAGAATGATTAACTCTAATTTTGTGCCAAGTAAGCCAGAGCATGATATTCGAGGCAAGATGATTTCTGTGGCTTCAGGTGTTGGTAATATTGGTCAGTATAATGTTGTTGTTATCAACCGCGGCGAGCGTGATGGTATTAAGGAAGGTAATGTACTCGCAGTATACAAGAGAGGCGGCTTGGTTCGTGATCCTTACACCAAAGAAAAGATTGAGTTACCTTCACAGCGTGCAGGTTTGTTAATGGTGTTTAGAGTCTTTGAGAAATTGAGCTACGGCTTGGTTTTGAAAGCAACACGCCCACTTGCTGTGATGGACGAGGTTCGTACGCCTTGATTTGAACCTGAGCCTTGAATTAGCGAGGCTGTAAAGATTAAAGTAAACTGAAGGCAGCTTAAGGATTAAGCTGCCTTTTTTGTTGGGCGATTGCTTGGCAAAGTATACCTAGGCCCGGAATAGGGCATTCTGCTAATAAATCGATTAAGGATGATCGTATGGCTATTTCTTCAAGTTGCGAATACATCGCACAAC
>NZ_LWEY01000180.1:0-1055 GCF_001634935.1 Oleiphilus sp. HI0043
GCATTTCGCGACAAGACCATTTTGATCGGCGCAACGGCTGCAGGTCTAGGCGATATTATTCCAACGCCTGTATCAAGAAGCGGCACCTCAATGTCTGGCGTTGAACTCCATGCCAACGCCTACTCTGCACTACTTAATAATACCGCTATTCGACCTGTTGATTCGGTTTGGGCTTACTTGCTGACATTTGCTTTCATCATGATCCCTATCCTGCTGTTTCCGCGACTCAAACCAACGCATGTCTTACCTTCTGCGATCCTGCTAGTACTGTTGGTTTTTAGTTTTAGCTACCTACTAATACTACTAGATAAGACCTGGTTTCCACCCATTAATGCAATCATTGGTATTTTACTCGCATACCCTTTGTGGAGCTGGCAACGCATGCGGCAGCTAAACCAATTTTTAAACCATGAGTTGGAAAGGCTTGAAAAAGAACCTGCGATTAGCTTCCGTCATATCGGTCAGCACCCGGTGCAAGAAATCTTCGAATCTTTAAATGCCCTGCTAAAACCTAAGCACTACGTTCTACTTAAAGATAAGCAAATTATTCTGCAAGATGAACATACGCCGCTTAGTTACCAGCGCTTAAAATCAACAAACAAGTGGATGCATGATGGGCACACCAGCTGGATAACCCTAGCTCAGGAATCTGACTCTGGCGTGACATCCTTCTACCATATGGGCTTTGTATGGGCTCATCCAACCAACCTATCTGAACATCAGGACTATCTAAACAAACTCGACTTCACAACACCACTAGCACGCAATAAGCCCCGATATTATGAGAAGGTTGCCAATCGAATATCACAGGTACGTGAAGCAATACATTCCATGCAAGACATGAGAACCTTTATATCAAAAGGCTTCGAAGAAATTCCCAATGCGGTATTTGTTACCGACCCTGTTGGCTTAATCGTATTTACCAATAGTCATGCTCAAACTTGGTTTTCTGAATCAAACGGAACGCTACTAGGACAAGCTATTTGTACATTGTTTGACCCCCAACAAAACATTCAGCTAAGTCAAAATATGAGTAAGGTATTAGTCAACGGCGC
>NZ_LWEY01000181.1:0-1508 GCF_001634935.1 Oleiphilus sp. HI0043
AAAGCCAGCAGCGAGAAGATAAGGAATGCGCCCGACATGATCGATATGAACATGGGTCACGACAAGCGCTTTAATATGAGAAACTGGGAAGTCGATTTCAAGCTGGCTTTCACTCGACTGCCCAGAGGTCTCGGCCCCTTGAAACAATCCGCAATCAATCAGAATACCTTGTTGTTCAGAACTGTTTTTATCGGAAATTCGAAGCTCGTGACACGAACCCGTTACGCCATTCACCGCTCCGTGGTGTAGGATTTTCATTGTTTTGTCCACAGGGGCTTACACCCCTTTGCTGTTTAGATTAGGGATAACTAAAATTAATCACTGCCAAATAAATCCCGCGTGTAAACCTTCTCTTCCACGTCAGCCAGGTTTTCAGAACGACGGTTAGCAACGATAACATCAGAAAGCTTCTTGAACTCACTAAGGTCTTTAATCACACGAGAATGAAAGAACGAGTCTTCATTAAACGTAGGCTCATAAATAACGACTTCTATACCTTTTGCTTTTATTCGCTTCATAATCCCTTGTATAGCTGACGCCCTGAAATTATCTGAACCAGACTTCATGACCAAGCGGTAAACGCCTACCACTGTGGGGTTCTTTTTGATGATTGCATCTGCAATAAAGTCTTTTCGAGTCGTATTCGAATCAACAATCGCACGCACCAGGTTATTTGGAACATCCTTAAAGTTTGCCAATAGCTGCTTAGTATCTTTCGGTAAGCAATATCCACCATAACCAAATGAAGGGTTATTATAATGCCCTCCGATTCGTGGATCTAAGCTGACACCTTGGATAATCTGTTGAGTATCCAAACCATGGGATTCTGCATAGCTATCCAGCTCATTAAAATACGAAACACGCATAGCGAGATAAGTGTTAGAAAATAATTTAACCGCTTCAGCTTCTGTTGAATCAATAAATAGCGTATCGATATCTTCCTTGACTGCTCCTTGAGCGAGCAAAGCTGCAAATGTCTTTGCCAGTTCACTTTGTGAGCCAACAATAATTCGTGATGGGTATAGGTTGTCATGTAGTGCCTTCCCTTCTCGAAGAAACTCAGGAGAGAAAACGATATTGACTGTATCAAACTCGCTACGAACGCGTTTGGTAAAGCCAACAGGTACCGTAGACTTAATAATCATCATGGCGCTGGGGTTAATTTCAAGAACGTCTCGAATAACTGATTCAACAGATGAGGTATTAAAGTAATTGGTTTCCGTATCATAATCAGTCGGAGTAGCAATCACGACAAACGCTGCGTCTTTATAAGCTTCCTTTTTATCCAACGAAGCCTTGAAATTAAGTTCTTTATTTTGAAGAAAGTGCTCAATTTCCGGATCAAGAATAGGCGAACGCTTATCATTCAATAAAGCAACCTTGTTCTTGTCAATATCCAGGGCAACGACTTCATTATGCTGCGCCAGTAACATGGCATTTGATAGGCCGACATAGCCCGTCCCTGCGATTGCTATTTTCATTAACTCACCTGCTGTTGACTTAAGATA
>NZ_LWEY01000182.1:0-857 GCF_001634935.1 Oleiphilus sp. HI0043
AGTGGTGAAGATATTCGTCTCGATTACGGGTTTTTTAGCTACCCGATTTATCAGAGTTTTGATCGTTCTTTGGGTCTTCGTTTAGGGAGAATACGTTCTTCTTATGGTTTTTATAATGAGACTCGGGATATTCCCCATACCCGAACGGGTGTGGTGATGCCGCAAGCCGTTTATTTTGACATGACTCGTAACTCCTTTTATTCCGCTGATGGTGTGGAATTCTTTGGTTCTTATGACCTATCTGGTGAGCCTTTAGCATTTCAACTTTTCTTGAGCCAGCCTGTTGCTGATAAAGATGAGTTGGAAGAGGCCTCACAACTTTCTCCAAGCAAACTCAAAGGAGATCGTAGCCTGTTAGCCAAAATAATATATGGAGAAGAGTTTGATGGTTGGCGTGCCTCCATAACGTACTTCAAACCAGAATACGAAGTATCAGTTGAGTTTCCTGCAGGTGACGACCCTTTGCTTATGATTGTTGAACCTGACGCGTCATTTTACTCCGAAAATATCGTTACATCACTTGAATACAACCAATTCCAATGGTCTGTCACGTTTGAGTATTTGCGCCATAAATTCCAGACTAATATTCCGGCACTGGCAAGCGAGGCTGTTAATGATTTTTATGAAGAAGCTTATTACTTGCAGAGTGTTTATCGTTTTGATGAATTCTGGGAAATGTATGTTCGCTATGAACAAACAAAGCTGAGGGCTCGTCAGACCCAAAAAGCTCATTTGACGATGCTAATTTTGGTCTGGCATTTAGACCTGATGAGAACTGGCTTCTTCGCGCTGAGATTCATTATATTGAGGGTTACTCGAGGTTGTTTAGTCGTGATAACTCGATTTCAGACGAGCCG
>NZ_LWEY01000183.1:0-942 GCF_001634935.1 Oleiphilus sp. HI0043
TTGAACTGATTGCATCAGAAAACTACACCAGCCCTCGAGTGATGGAGGCTCAAGGTTCTGCATTAACGAATAAGTATGCTGAAGGCTATCCGGGTAAGCGTTACTACGGTGGTTGTGAGCATGTTGACGTGGTTGAGCAGCTAGCGATTGATCGTGCTAAAGAGTTGTTTGGTGCTGACTACGCAAACGTTCAACCTCATTCAGGTTCGCAAGCCAATGCTGCTGTTTATATGGCGCTTTGCTCTCCCGGCGATACGGTATTGGGAATGAGCTTGGCTCACGGCGGTCACTTGACGCATGGTGCGTCAGTAAGCTTTTCCGGTCGTATCTATAACGCCGTGCAGTACGGTTTGAATGAGCAAACGGGTGAAATCGACTACGATCAGGTTGAAGCGCTTGCTCGTGAACATAAGCCAAAGATGATTGTTGCAGGTTTTTCTGCCTACTCTCGTATTGTTGATTGGCAGCGTTTTCGTGATATTGCTGATGAAGTCGGTGCATTCTTATTCGTAGACATGGCGCATATTGCCGGTTTGGTTGCGGCGGGTGTTTATCCTAGCCCAGTTGGCATCGCTGATGTAGTAACGTCTACTACTCACAAAACCTTGGGTGGTCCCCGTGGCGGTATCATTCTGGCGAAGGCAAATGAAGCGCTAGAGAAGAAATTAAACTTTGCTGTATTCCCTGAAAGCCAGGGCGGCCCTTTGATGCATGTAATAGCTGCTAAAGCGGTGTGCTTTAAAGAAGCTATGTCAGATGAGTACAAGTCTTACCAGTCTCAAGTTGTTGAGAATGCCAAGGCGATGGTTGCAGTTTTCCAGGAGCGTGGCTTTGATGTGGTATCAAATGGCACTGACGATCACTTGTTCCTGCTAGATTTGATCAGCAAAGATATCACGGGTAAAGATGCTGACGCTGCACTAGGCAAAGCGAATATTACAG
>NZ_LWEY01000184.1:0-630 GCF_001634935.1 Oleiphilus sp. HI0043
TAGTTGGTGTGCATATACGCACAGAGTGGCGAATTTTGTGCGGGTGACGTTAAGCGCAGATATAGATTGTTTGGGGATATGTATGAAAAGCTGGAGTGATATTCAGATAGCCTATCAAGTAGCCAAGTTTGGCACGCTTAGCAAGGCCGCTGAGTCTTTAGGTGTTCATCACAGTACAGTTCTTAGGCACATTGACTCGATTGAAGAGCACTTGGCTTGTAAGTTATTTCATAGGCATTCTCGCGGCTATACGCCGACTGAAGCGGGCGAAATTCTGTTTCAAGATGCTGCAAAAGTCGAAGAACGTCTTGATCGAATGGTCAGTAAAATTAATGGGCTAGACCAGCAGCTAACAGGGCCTTTGGTTCTGACGAGCGTTTCGACCTTGAGTCCCTTGATCATGCCTGTTATCGAGGTATTCAGCAAAGCACACCCTGGTGTGGACATTTCGTTTCAGGCGGATTCGAGAATTTTTAAACTTGAATATGGTGAGGCGCATATTAGTATTCGGCCAGGCGCTCAGCCGCAAGACCCAGATTATGTGGTACAGAAGCTATTGTATACTGAATCGTCTCTTTATGCTAGCGAATCCTACTTGCGTAAGTACGGGAAACTCCAGAGCCTTGAGGA
>NZ_LWEY01000185.1:0-571 GCF_001634935.1 Oleiphilus sp. HI0043
GTTGATACTGTTCATGAGGTCGATGGTCTAGATACCTCATATATTGTTACTGAGCTGGCCGATGGTGATTATCATTTTGCAATTACCGTTGTAGATACTGACGGCCTCGAAAGCGACTTATCCGACTCTATTTCTGTAACAATCTAATCGTCTTTTTTCAATAAAGCTCAGATTACCTGGATCTGAGCTTTTTAAGTTCTTTCAAAACAATTCTTAGTGGCTACGGCTACTTTTGTTTCCATATATCCTTGTTACTTGACTGGCTGCTTGACTGATTTCCGCGGGATTGCTTTTGAGTAGGGCGTCTTTTTGCTCTTCTAGGCTTATTTTTATCGGAGTCGGTCTTCGCCTGATTGCCGTGCTGCTCGGCTTTTGGCTTTTTGGGTTTCTTGGGCTTTTTTGCTTTGATCGGACGAGTATCTAGCTGGGATTCGGGTAGGGAGTGCACAGGTTCGAAGCCTTCGACCGTTCTACGTTGAATCACTTGTTTAGTTAACCGTTCAATACCTTTGAGTTCTTTAAATTCATCGGCACAAACCAAAGATATCGCTAAACCATCCGACCCCGCGCG
>NZ_LWEY01000186.1:0-769 GCF_001634935.1 Oleiphilus sp. HI0043
AAGACTGGTGAGATCGACAAGATTGACGGTCCATATTACTTCTTCAAAATGCTGCAAAAAATTCGTAACACTTTACCAAAGTGGATGCCTACTATTGGTATTGAAGGTGGCCGCATTAACGTTGTGCCGGTCGACTTTATTGTTGATGCAATTGATCATATTTCCCATGCAGATGGTGAAGATGGAAAATGTTTCCATTTGACTGACCCAGACCCACACAAGGTTGGTGAGGTTCTAAATATTTTTGCCGAAGCTGGTCATGCGCCAACCATGACAATGCGTGTTGATTCTCGCATGTTTGGTTTTATTCCTTCAATGGTTAGGAATGGCCTAAAGAACCTTCCTCCTGTTAAGCGTATTACGAGTGCGGTTTTAAATGATTTTGGTGTTCCAGAGTCGGCAATGGGTTTTATCAATTACCCAACAAAGTTCGACTCTCGCGAAACAGAGCGTGTATTGAAAGGATCAGGAATCGAAGTTCCTCGTCTAGAATCCTACGCACCTGCTATTTGGGATTTTTGGGAGCGTAACCTAGACCCAGATTTACATAAAGATCGTTCCTTAAAAGGTACTGTTGGTGGAAAAGTTTGTGTTGTCACGGGTGCAACATCGGGTATCGGATTGGCGACTGCGCATAAATTGGTAGATGCTGAGGCAATCGTATGTATCGCTGCTAGAACGCAAGAGACTCTGGACGAAGTTAAGGCTGAGCTACAAGCAAAAGGTAAGGGTGAAGTGCATGCTTATCGTTGCGACTTCGCGGACATGA
>NZ_LWEY01000187.1:0-783 GCF_001634935.1 Oleiphilus sp. HI0043
TGAGCTGAAGAGTGGTGGCTTTAGGCGGGAGTCGATTATTGCTGATGCTCTGGAAGCCGTCATTGGTGCTATCTATTTAGACAGCGATCATTCAACTTGCCGAGAAGTTGTTTTATCGTGGTATGAGCCGCGTTTCGCTAACTTGTCTTTAGATAATACCGAAAAAGACCCTAAAACCCGCCTACAAGAATATCTGCAATCTATAAAGAAAGACCTCCCGAAATATGAAGTTATTAAGGTCACAGGTGAAGCTCATGATCAGACTTTCTTTGTCGAGTGTGAGGTTGCATCAATGAGTATCAGAACAAATAGTGAAGGCCCTAGTCGACGAATAGCTGAGCAAAAATCAGCAAAGCAAGCGCTGGCTATTCTGGAAGAAAAGTCATAACCCTGGAGTATTATCATGACTGAATTCGACTTGGAAAGTTTTAATAACCCGAATACCCGTTGTGGCTATGTCGCCATTGTTGGGCGCCCTAATGTCGGCAAATCAACGTTGCTAAATCGTATATTGGGTCAAAAGATTAGTATTACCTCAAAGAAGCCTCAGACCACGCGTCACCAGATTTTAGGGATCAAAACCGAAGGCGAAGCGCAAGTCGTTTATGTTGATACACCTGGTTTGCACCTGAAAGAACATAAAGCGATTAATCGATATATGAATAAAGCGGCGTCAGATTCGCTTAAGCATGTTGATGTTATTGTCTTTTTGGTTGATCGAACCAAGTGGACAGAGGAAGATAGCTTCGTGCTTGAAAAAATCCAAGCTGCAAAAGCGCCTGT
>NZ_LWEY01000188.1:0-1076 GCF_001634935.1 Oleiphilus sp. HI0043
GTTGCACCACCTTTACCGATAACGTCACGAATCTTGTCAGCGTGAACACTCATGGTACGCATTGCAGGAGCCTTGTCAGACAAGTTCTCGCGAGATGCATCAATTACCTTGTTCATTTCACCAAGAATATGAATACGAGCATCGTGTGCCTGCTTAAGTGCGATATCCATGATCTGCTCATTGATACCTTCGATCTTGATATCCATCTGCAAAGCAGTAATACCTTCGTCAGTACCCGCTACTTTAAAGTCCATATCGCCTAAGTGATCTTCATCACCCAAGATATCAGTCAGAACGGCAAAGTCATCACCTTCTTTAACCAAGCCCATTGCGATACCCGCAACTGGCGCAGCTAAAGGTACACCCGCATCCATCATTGCCAAGCTGCTTCCGCAAACACTTGCCATTGAGCTAGAACCGTTAGATTCTGTGATTTCAGATACACAACGAATTGTGTATGGGAATTCCTCAGCGGTAGGCATAAGCGCCTGAAGACCACGCTTAGCCAACTTACCATGACCGATCTCACGACGACCTGGAGGACCCATACGACCACACTCACCTACAGAGTAAGGAGGGAAGTTGTAGTGCAACATGAAGTTTTCTTTGTATTCGCCAGCATAATCGTCAACGATCTGTGCATCACGAGAGGTACCTAGCGTTGTCGTAACAATCGCCTGAGTCTCACCACGTGTAAACAAAGCTGAACCATGAGTATTCGGCAGTACACCCACTTCAACCTTTATAGGACGAACAGTGCTGTTGTCACGACCATCGATACGAGGCTCGCCTTGCGTGATACGACCACGAACAATTTTCTTTTCTAACTTAGAGAAGTAAGCTTTAACGTCATCTGCAGAAGGTGAATCTTCCGCATCGGTCACTAGCTTCTCAACAGCAGCAGCTTTCAGCTCACCTAGTGCACTGTAACGTGCCATTTTGTCGCTAATAGAGTAAGCAGCTGTAATACCTTCCGCTGACTCAGCCGCAACAGCTTCAGCAAGCGCAGTGTTCACTTCTTCAGGAGTCCAGTCCCACTTCTAAGTGCCTACTTCTTCAGCAAACTCGGTTACAGC
>NZ_LWEY01000189.1:0-1079 GCF_001634935.1 Oleiphilus sp. HI0043
TTCGACTTTTTCAGCTTTGCCTTCGATGATGTCGCTGTCTTTCTTTTCTACAGCGGCTTTCTCATCATCTTTTATGGCTTTTTTAAAGCCTTTTACGGCGCCACCCAAGTCTCCGCCCATATTGCGTAGTTTCTTGGTGCCGAAAATAAGTGCTACGATCAATTATATAATCAGTAGCTGCATTGGACTGATACCCATAACCTTCTCCTATTTCTGTTTACGAGATGCTTTTTCTTCAAGGCCTGATAAGTCAAAACGACGCTCAAGTTCTTGAAGGATGTCCTTAGCTTCGAGGTCCAGGTGTGAAAGCATTACCAGGCTGTGAAACCATAAATCAGCGGTTTCATAGACTAAGGCTTTCTTACCTTCGTCATCCTGAGCATCTTTGGCTGCAAGAATTGCTTCGGTGCACTCTTCACCGACCTTTTCCAATATTTTATTTAAGCCTTTGGCGTGTAGGCTGGCAACATAAGAGCTGCTGGCATCGGCTTGTCGACGCTCGGCCAAAACTTCTGTTAACTGTTCTAAAACCGTAGACATGGTAACTAAACTGCCTGTTATTTCGTGATTCGTTTGGTGCGGAATATAAAGTACGCACCGACTATTGCTGGCCCGATTTCAGACCAGGTTAAATTTGTTAACCACTGCTGTGTGTCTGGTTTACTTAGGGCAATGGCTAGCACCAACAAGGTACCACCTATCATATAGTCTTTTGTTTGTTTGCGCTGTAGATTTATGTCATTTTTTAGCTGGATAGTTTGCTGTTCGCGCTTTTGTGTAAAGCTATCTAAGTGCTTAATTTGATTCATGGCATCAAATATCAACTTGGGCACTTCTGGTGACTGTTCAAGCCACTCAGGCAAGTGCTGTTTAACGTTTTTCCAAACACCAGGTGGTGCGATGCGCTGTTTCATCCATTTTTCTAGATAAGGTTGTGCCGTGTTCCAAAGATCCAGGTCTGGATAGAGCTGCCGCCCTAAGCCCTCGATGTTTAGTAGGGTTTTTTGCAACAGTACAAGCTGGGGTTGAACTTCCATATTGAAGCGACGCGCTGTTTGGAACAAGCGCAGCAGAAACTG
>NZ_LWEY01000190.1:0-883 GCF_001634935.1 Oleiphilus sp. HI0043
AGGAAAGGTGTAACTCAACCATGGATGCCTGAGGGCTTGAAGCTGAAACCAGCGTATCGTCGATGGAACTGGTTAGGGTCATATACGCTGCAGTGGTTTTAACCATCGGCGGCAATAAGCGCACCCACTCACCTTCAACGCTTATTTCTGCACGGGCATGACCGGCAATCAATAATACCGCCATCACCGCAATTTTAAAAAAGTTCATCATCAACTCCTATTACCTTAGCTCGCTTGCAAAGACCTGCACATTACAACCAACCTTGCACGTTTTCATTTATTAAACTTGCCAGCACCTTGATATGCGCCTCACTGGCATTTAAGGCCGGAATATATTCATAGCGTTCGCCACCACCTTCAAGAAAATAGTCCCTGTTTTCTACGCCAATTTCTTCGATAGTTTCCAAACAATCTGCAGAAAAACCCGGACAAATTACCTGCACAAAGCGTGTCCCCTGCTTCGCGAGGGATTTTAGCGTTTCATCAGTATACGGCTGCAGCCACTCTGCAGCGCCAAAGCGTGATTGGAAAACGGTCATATACTGATCACCATTTAATTCAAGCGCCTCAGCAATCAACTGACTGGTTTCATTACACTGGGTATAGTAAGGGTCGCCTTTATCATGACTAAATTTAGGCAAACCATGATAAGACAAAAGCAGCTTTTCGGCTTGTCCGTGCAGTTTCCAATGTTCACGAATACTCTCGACAATCGCGTCAATATAGGGTGGGTAATTATGGTAGCTAGCCACGAAACGCAAGCTTGGTATCTGGCGGCGGGAAACATAATCTTTAGCGACTGCATCAAATGTTGAGCCACCTGTGGCACTGGCATACTGGGGATATAAAGGAAGCACTAAAAGCTTATCGCATTGTTGTGACG
>NZ_LWEY01000191.1:0-2121 GCF_001634935.1 Oleiphilus sp. HI0043
TGGACAAGTTGATAACCCTTTGCTGCTTGAGCCTTAAATACTTCAGCAGTTAAGAATAGTCTTTTTGCGATGCGAGGGCCGATGGCTTCAACAACAAAAGGCCCGATGGTGGCAGGTGCTAAACCGAGTTTCGTTTCGCTTAAACAGAAACGTGATTTCTCATCGGCGATGGCAATGTCGCTGCACGCGATAAGCCCGATTGCTCCACCGTAGGCGGCTCCTTGTACGCGTGCTATTGTGGGAATCCTAAGATCGTTTAACTCTTGCATAAGCGCAGCAAGTTGGCGTGCATCGTGAAGGTTGTCTTCATGACTTAGCGTTGCCATACGTTTCATCCAGGCTAAGTCAGCCCCGGCGCAGAAATGTTTGCCATCAGCTTTGAGTACCATAACGCGCGCATCTGAGTCGTTGACTGTTTTTATATGTGCGCGTAGTTCGGTAATTACCTGGTCATCGAAAGCGTTGTGCTTTTCAGGGCGCGATAAGCAAAGGGTGGCGATTTGCTTATCAAATTGAAGAGTACTTGCTGGCTGCATGGTTAATATCCTGATTCATTGAATTGTACCTTATGAGTAATTTGAGTGATCGCTCATACTTACATTCTAAATACGCCAAACTCGGTATCTTCTATTGGTGCGTTTAGGCTAGCTGAGATTGCGACGCCAAGAACTTTTCGAGTGTCGCTAGGCTCGATTATGCCGTCATCCCATAAGCGTGCACTGGCATAATAAGGGTGTGCCTGTTTTTCAAACTGTTCGATAATCGGTTGCTTGAGTGCTTGTTCTTCTTCATCAGACCAAATGATGCCACGTTTAGCCAAACTATCTCGTTTNACTTGTGCCAGAACGCCTGCAGCCTGTTCGCCACCCATTACTGAAATACGTGCATTTGGCCACATCCATAGGAATCGTGGATGATAGGCTCTCCCGCACATGCCGTAATTTCCGGCACCAAAACTTCCGCCAATAATGATCGTAAACTTCGGAACTTTAGCGCAAGCGACGGCCATGACCATCTTTGCCCCATGCTTGGCGATACCGCCTTCTTCAAACGATTTGCCAACCATAAAGCCGGTGACATTTTGTAGGAAGATCAAAGGGATCTTACGTTGGCAGCATAGTTCAATAAAGTGCGCGCCTTTTTGAGCTGACTCAGAGAACAAAATACCGTTGTTAGCAATAATACCTACCGGGTTTCCATATATATGTGCAAAGCCGCAAACGAGTGTTTCACCAAAGTATTGCTTGAACTCTGAAAAGTCAGAATTATCAACGATTCGAGCAATGACCTCTCGCACGTCGTAAGGGGTTTTTAGGTCAGATGGAACCACTCCGTTAATTTCATTTTCCGGGTACTTAGGTGGTTTTGCTGGGCGAGTAGCCATTTGTTTTGGCTTCTGCCAATTAAGATTTGATACACATTCTCGAGCGATCTGGATAGCATGCTCTTCACTGTCGGCATAATGATCAGCAACACCAGAGGTTTTGCAATGCACATCAGCGCCGCCCAGGTCTTCTGCGCTAACTTCTTCACCGGTTGCAGCTTTAACTAGCGGTGGGCCTGCTAGAAAGATTGTACTGTGGTTGCGAACCATTATGCTTTCATCGGCCATTGCAGGGACGTAAGCGCCACCTGCGGTACACAATCCAAGTACAACGGCGATTTGTGGAATCCCTTTGGCAGACATGTTGGCCTGTCGATAGAAAATGTTGCCAAAGTCATCCTCGTCCGGAAAGACTTCATCCTGATTAGGGAGGTTTGCGCCACCTGAATCTACAAGGTAGACGCAGGGTAGGCGATTCTCTTCAGCGATGGTTAAGGCGCGGAGATGTTTTTTAACCGAAAGAGGGTAGTAAGTGCCTCCTTTAACCGTCGAATCGTTGGCAACAATCATGCACTCAGTGCCATTGATTCGGCCTATGCCAGTAATTGCACCGGCAGAGGGAACCTTTTCATCGTATACCTCATGGGCAGCAAGTTGAGATAACTCAAGAAATGGTGAGCCGGGATCAATTAATCTCGTGACTCGGTCTCTGGGTAAAAGCTTTCCTTTAGCTAGGTGGCGCTTTACCGCTTCAGGCCCGGCGCTATTTGCGGTGGCCTGAATGGTTTCACGCAGCC
>NZ_LWEY01000192.1:0-962 GCF_001634935.1 Oleiphilus sp. HI0043
GATCGAGAAGATCCCAATATACAAAATGAAGTTTTGCAGAGAGTAGACGTTCTTCTTTCTTGAATTCAGTATAACGTTCAGCTGCATTTGCTTGCCGTTTAAGGTGCTGAAGCTGCTTACCAAGTTCTTCACGAATATCGGCCAAGCGATCAAGATTGTCCTGAGTTCGACGCATACGGTTTTCTGTCTCTCTGCGACGCTCTTTATATTTGGATATTCCTGCTGCTTCCTCGAGATATACGCGAAGCTCTTCAGGCTTGGACTCGATTAAGCGGGATATCATCCCCTGCTCAATAATTGCGTAAGATCGAGGCCCCATTCCCGTACCGAGGAAAATATCAGTAACATCTCTTCTTCGGCACTTAGTGCCATTTAAGTAGTATTGAGAGCTACCTTCTCTTGTGACCTTCCGCTTTATTGATATCTCAGTGAATGAAGCATACTCACCACTCAGCTTGCCTTCCTGATTTTCGAACAACAACTCGATCGATGCTTGTCCGACGGGCTGTCTACCGGTAGAGCCATTAAAGATAACATCAGTCATCGACTCGCCACGAAGGTTCTTTGCCGAACTTTCACCCATCACCCAACGAACAGCGTCGATAATGTTTGATTTACCACACCCGTTAGGCCCAACGATAGCGGTCATATTGGTAGAAAAAGGAACCGTCGTCGCATCTACGAAAGATTTAAATCCGGCTAACTTAATGGACTTTAAGCGCATTGCTCAGAAAGTGCTCCAAAACTAATAAATGGGTTTTCAAAAATTTTCGCTATTATCTACGGTTCAAGGCGCTATTTCTATCAATATGTTGAGAATATCGACGAAGCAAGTGGCGACGCACTGCCGTGACGGCCTTTAGAGGCCGAATATTGAGACATTTTTTTGACGAACCGGCAAGCCGCAACGCAACAAATCGCGTCAATAGTTTGTTCAATCACATCTAAAGCATTGTTTATAA
>NZ_LWEY01000193.1:0-827 GCF_001634935.1 Oleiphilus sp. HI0043
GCCTCACTCTCTCCTCGTTTTTATGGTCTCAAACAGGCTTATGATAAATGCTAGGGAGCAGAGAATGAACCTTCATATGGAGAGTAAAAGTTTACAAGCGGTTGATGTTCTTTCTGACCTTGATAGAAAGCGTTTTCTGATTGTGGAAGATGACCCCGATATCGCAGACCTTATGTCGCTTCACCTTCGAGACTTAAACGCCGATATTTTAGTTGTTAGTGATGGCGTTGAGGGTTTTCAGCGAGCGAGATCAGAGCAGTGGAACGCCATTATTTTAGACTTACAACTGCCAGGCATAGACGGTTTGGAGCTATGTAGAATGCTTCGAGTCTCACAAATTTATGTGCCGCTGATGATGGTGACTTCCCGTTCAACTGAGTTGGATAGAGTCTTAGGTCTAGAGATTGGTGCTGATGATTACTTAGTTAAGCCTTTTAGTGTGGCCGAACTAAAGGCAAGAGTAAAAGCATTGCTTAGACGGTCTGCCCAGAGTGAGAAACCAAGACCTGAAGCGAGTGTATTGAGCTATCTTAGCCTTTCTTTAGATTCCTCTTCTAGAAAAGCAAAATTAGCTGAAAAGACGCTAGATCTAACAGCGAAAGAATTCGATTTACTTTGGTTCTTTGCATCTCNTGTGGGAAAGGTCTTTAAACGTAGTGAGCTTCTTGACAAGGTTTGGGGTTATGGTCACGAAGGTTATGAGCATACCGTTAACTCTCATATAAATCGCTTGCGATCAAAACTGGAATCGGATTCTTCAAACCCTGTATATATTAATACAATTTGGGGGGTGGGTTATCGTTTTGGAGAGTAAGAACATTGAAAAG
>NZ_LWEY01000194.1:0-907 GCF_001634935.1 Oleiphilus sp. HI0043
TTTTCCAGCCATAACCAAACGTGCTCCCCCTCACCACTTAGCTCAGGATTCATGACCTCTTCAACAAAGAAGTCTTCTTCTTTTGTCTTAATGACACCGGCAGGCCGCGGTAAGTCAGCGATACATGGAAAAACCAGATTGAACTGTGATTCTGGTAATGACCTTACTTCACTCACACGCTTCTCCTTTCACTTTCGCAGCTAGGTTTAGGCACTAACAATACACTTGCCTGACAAGCAACTCCTTCCTCACGCCCTGCAAAACCAAGGCGCTCTGTAGTCGTTGCTTTAACACTCACCAGCTCAGGAGAAACCTGTAAGTCCTGAGCAATATTTTCCTGCATCTTTCCTATATGCGGCGCCATCTTAGGAGCTTGAGCAATAATAACGCTATCGATATTGGAAACTACAAAACCTTTTTCTGAAATCAAGTGGTTTACTGCAGACAACAGTTCTCGACTATTTGCCCCTTTCCACTTTTCATCAGTATCAGGAAAGTGCTTACCGATATCACCTAAGGCCAAAGCACCTAACATTGCATCCATAATCGCGTGAATCAGCACATCCCCGTCGGAATGCGCAATAAAAGATTTGTGATGGGGAATTTTGACGCCTCCCAGGATAATTTCTTCACCCTCGCAAAATGCGTGCACGTCATAACCGTTCCCGATTCTCGGAAAGCTATTCATTTTTTCACCTCGTCCCAGCTGCGTCCGCGCAGCCAAGGTATCTGCAGCCAAACGTAAATCGTGCGGCCGCGTAATTTTGATATTGTCATCTGAGCCTTCAACTAGGCAGGGCGCCCCACCCATATGCTCTATTGCTGACGACTCATCGGTCACCGTCAGCCCAAGCCGCTGACATTCACTTAGGGCATGGCGCAGCTCGGCAAAACGAAAGACTTGTGG
>NZ_LWEY01000195.1:0-819 GCF_001634935.1 Oleiphilus sp. HI0043
GCTGTATATTTATACTGCCCAAACTTTTTGACGCTTCCTGCAGCTCACTGATTTGAACCGGAGTAATACCTTTTTTAAGCAGCTCATTGGCAGCAGCTGACTCTGAAGCTATCTCCAGTTCACCGCTAACCTGGGCCCCTTTTGCATCACGCCCCTTGTATTGAAATCGAGCCATTAACCCTGCCACCCTTCAAGTAAGTTACTCATCGAGTTCATCCAGGTCTATTTCCAGCTCATCGTCCAAGCTTGCCCCCAATTCATCAAGGGTTGCAGAANTTCTGAAGACCTCATCAATCGTCGTAATACCCTGACGCGCATACTCTAAGGCGCACCGATCCAAGGGCTCGTAATAAGCATTCATCTTGGCAGCTTCAGCAAAGGCATCCGGGTCTGCACGACGAAGCGCCCCCAAAGTACGATCATCCATTTCTAGCCACTCGTAAATACCTACTCGCCCTTTATAGCCGGTATCACTGCACTGGTAACAGCCGCTTCCAACAGTGAAATTATCTGGTAGGATTTCACCTTCAGCGACCATACTACCTAGCCAGATTCTCTCCTGTTCCGTTGGGTGATACTCGGTCGCACAGTTCGGGCATACCCGTCTGATAAGACGCTGGGCCAGCACCCCGCCCAAAGAACTCGCTACCAAATAAGGCTCTGCGCCCATATCAATCAAACGCATGGCACTGCCAATCGCGTCATTGGTATGCAAGGTCGACATCACCATATGACCTGTCATTGCCGCCCGCAAGCCAATTTCTGCGGTCTCTTGGTCTCGCATCTCACCAACCAAAACAATATCCGGGTCTTGACGCA
>NZ_LWEY01000196.1:0-736 GCF_001634935.1 Oleiphilus sp. HI0043
AAAATCACCGGTACGCCGCGTGAGCAGATCATCAAGATCGCACGAGAGTTTGCAGACAATGCAAACAAGACGACTGGTCGCAGCATGATCATTATCGGTGCGGCGATGAACCACTGGTACAACATGGACATGAACTACCGTGGCGTTATCAACATGTTGATGATGTGTGGTTGTATCGGTCAATCTGGTGGCGGTTGGGCTCACTATGTTGGACAAGAGAAGTTGCGTCCTCAGTGTGGTTGGCTACCGCTAGCATTTGGTTTGGATTGGCAGCGTCCACCACGTCAAATGAACGGTACCTCTTTCTTCTACAATCACGCAAACCAATGGCGTTATGAGAAATTGGAAATGGAAGAGGTTGTGTCACCTTTGGCTGATAAGTCTAAGTGGCAAGCTTCTATCATTGACTACAATACGCGTGCAGAGCGTATGGGTTGGTTGCCATCAGCACCTCAATTAGCAATTAACCCATTGCAGTTGACTAAAGATGCTGAGAAGGCAGGTAAAACTCCTCAAGAATACACGGTTGATCAATTGAAGAACGGTTCTTTGAAGTTTGCTTGTGAAGATCCGGATGATGTTCAAAACCATCCTCATAATATGTTTATCTGGCGTTCAAACCTATTAGGTTCGTCAGGTAAGGGTCATGAATACATGCTTCGTCACCTTCTAGGTACTAAGAACGGTCTTCAAGGTAAAGACCTTGATGAACGTGGCGCCAAGAAGCCAGAAGATG
>NZ_LWEY01000197.1:0-936 GCF_001634935.1 Oleiphilus sp. HI0043
TTCAAGCCCTGCTTCAGCAGTGAGCTGAGATAAGAGCGAAATCGTTTCCTCGGTGACACGGTTTTTTGAATAATCATAAAAGACATGTGGTGCCTGAAAGGAGTAGCGATCAAAGCGCTTAGGATCACCTTCAAATAGGTCTTTTACATGAAGCTTAGTAATGAATTTGGCATGATCCTTTAATGCTTGGTAACTAGGTAATACATCCAATGTCATAGTGTTACTCAATATCGATGGTTAAAGATTCACCGTTATATTATCAATTAAACGGGTTGAGCCCAAATACGCGGCTAATAAAATTACGAAAGCTGTATCTGTTTCTTGTGAAGGAGCAAGTGTTGTGGGCTTGGCTATATTGAAGTAATCGGGTTTAAAGCCATTTTTAACCAAGTGTGATTTGGCGTCCTCGCATAATGCAGTGATATCCCGTTCGCCAGCCTGAAGCTGCGCAGCACAATGTTGCAATAGCTGGTAAATCTTAGCGGCAGTTTGCTTTTCTTGCTGGCTAAGGTAACCATTGCGAGAGCTGCGGGCTAGACCTGACTCTTCCCGAGATGTTGGGACGCCAATGATAGAAACAGGCATACAAAGGTCGGAAACCATCTTGCGAATAATCGCTAATTGTTGGAAGTCTTTTTCACCAAATACTGCAATATCTGGTTGCACCATATTAAATAGCTTGGTGACGACGGTGGCGACACCAATGAAGTGACCGGAACGACTGGCGCCGCAGTGATAATCTCCGAGAGCAGGCACATCCACTCTGGTTTCTTCAGCTAAGCCGTTTGGATAGATCTCGCTAACAGGTGGTGCGAACAAGACATCACAATATCTACTACGTAAGTGCTTACTATCATCTTCAAGTGTTCTAGGGTAGGCATCAAGATCCTCGTTCTCACCAAACTGCATAGGATTTACAAAGATACTGCTGACAAC
>NZ_LWEY01000198.1:0-902 GCF_001634935.1 Oleiphilus sp. HI0043
TATCACAAGGGCTGCTTTAGCTGGGCAATGTTAATAATGAATCTATCTAGAGCAATAAGTGCGTTAGTCCTGTTGTGTATGCTCGCTATTGGCATTACATATTGGTCTATCAATCACGCTGATAATCCGTCTATTTCTGAACTCACTCAATCTCTTGATGGTGTAGAAGAGTCGTCTCTGCATAGTCAGCTGATACCTGATACAGACCTCCCTCCTGAGGGAACCCGTTCTTTGTTCGACCATATAATCGCGCAGAATGATGGCTTGCCTTACCCTTTTACTGAAATGATCAAGCTCTTGCAGAGCCAGCACCCTGAAGGTGAAGCGCCGCTGTCATTGCTGATTCCTGATGGCCGTTCACTGCTAAAAGGCCAAGCTGATCATCATTTACCTCGAATACTGATTGCGCCAGACTTTCAGGAAGAAAACACCCCAGCGGGTTTGGGTATGAATACCCAAGGCCAGCTTTTTGTTGCGCTAGTCGAAGGGGCAAATGAAATAGAGGTGCTTAGCTACAATGAAGGCGCAGGGCGGTTTGAGTTTCAGCTGGTGCAAAATTATTGTGAAGGGTGTGTGCCAAGAATTGTCTATACTCGTCGAGCGATCTGCCTGACCTGCCACCAAGGGGGCGGGCCTATTTTCTCGCAGCGCCCTTGGCAAGAAACCAATGGACAGTTAAGTGTTGCTAAACGTATACAGGCGGCCAGAGGTAACGAGCCTTATTGGGGGGTAGACATTGAACAACCGCTGGCTACGCCTGAGCGTTTTGATGAACTCACTGATGTTGGAAATTTTCATGTAGCTAGCCAGCGCGTATGGCTAGATGCTTGTGGAGTCGAAGGCAATGAGTGTCGACGTGCACTATTGTCACTCGCTCTACGTTACGCAGATCAGCCAGGCTT